>JAFYCG010000276.1 GCA_017539825.1 Solobacterium sp.
CACAGGGACATCAAACCGGAGAACATCCTGGTAAATGCATATGGACAGTACAAATTAAGTGATTTCGGTATCGCAAAAACAATAGACCATGTGACGAAAGCTACCCTTGCAGGAACACCGGACTACATAGCACCTGAGGTTTTTCACAAGCAGGCATATGGTTTTCTTGCGGATGAGTATTCATTAGGATTGGTTTTATACTGGGCATTAAATGAGAGAAGGATGCCGTTTGTGGAGATAAAAGACAGGCCGCCGACAGACGAGGAGATGCAGGAAGCACAGAAAAGAAGACTGGAAGGAGAAGCTTTGCCTGAACCTTTGAATGGGAATACATTGTTGAAGAAAGCAGTATTAAAAGCTTGTGCTTATAAACCGGAAGACAGGTATCAGACCATTACGGAATTTAAGAAAGCACTACAGCTATGTGACATGGCAGAAATTCCTGAAAAAGAAATTCCCACAGAAGAGATTGAAACAGAAGAGGATAATTTTAATTCTTCAGAGACTATAGGTGCATGGGGGAGAACAGAAGTCAAAGAAGAAACACCGGTAAAAGAGGAAGCTGCAGAAAAGACAAGGTTAAATAAAGTTGCGAAACTGTTAAGAGAGTATTCCTTCAGTAAAAATGAATTGTTGAAAGATGAATGGAAAACATGTATTACACCATATGAAGCATTCCAGTTAGGATTGGGTTTTGCACTCAAGGCAAATGTAATCTTTACGGAAAACCATACCGGTAAGGCAATACAGTATTCCGAAAACAATTGGACAATAACATTTGCAGAGCAGGGAACAGAATATGTTTCTATGAATATACCGAAGGATATAGATACAGCTATATACTGGCTGACATATGCGGCAAATCTTAATGAATATAAAGCTATGGCTGTATTAAGTTTTATCTATGAATATGATAAAAAAGAGCTTCAACAGGCAAAGCAGTGGATGCACAAAGCTTATGCGCAAACAAACAGTACATACTATAAAGAACAGCTGGAAAGACAGATAAAAATAGAAAAAGGGGAATATCGAATTGAAGTATTAAAAAAGTATTTACCGAAACTGGAGGGGAAATCATCTTTTGCACCGTATCCGGATCTTAAAACAATAAATACTCTGCGTAACGGATATAATAAGCCGCAATTTGCCGGGTATGAAGAATATCAATCCTCAAAGACAGAAGAGATTCTGGATAACCATGAAATACTGGCTGTCTATACGTCAAAGCTTAACTGGAGCAGTCCAAGACTTGTTCTTGTGTTCACAAAGGAAGAAATGGTTTCTATGAGTCCTCTGTTATCTGAAAAAACAGCAGATAAAAATATCGTACTGTACCATTTGCCTTATGAAAAACTAAGACCCTTGGAAATAAAAAACTCCGGAGAAATTCATATGCGGGATGATAGCGGAAAAAAATATTATCTGGGGTATAATCCGAAGAACGTTGACGGACAGATTCTTTTTCAGCTTTTTGACGAATTATCTTCATACGGTAAGAACAGTGATCTGAATCTGCAAATGCAGATATATCTTTCGGAAACGGAAGATATGCTTAAATGATTATGCATCTTCGGCAGGGAAATTCCCTGCTTTTTTCAATATTCTCTGAATCGTTTTTGAAATCTCATATATAATTGAGTAAAGAAGGTAGACCATGGAAGAAGTATTACAGAAATATTATTCATTGAAAGAGTATGCTGAAAGAAAAACAATAGTGGAAAAAATAGATGATCCAAGAATCCGGGAAGTATTTCAAAAGCGTTATAAAAAAGATATCGACCAGTTCATGTATGCATGGGTAATGATCGTGGGATTAAAGAGTGAAACGGATAAGACCTTTTTTAAAAATTCCCGAAAGAAGGATTTTGTGGAATACATGAATATGCTGGGAATGAATGAGACGATTGATGATATATGGATCAAAGAATGGAAACACTTTCTCATGTTATATTTTCAAATCAGTACAAATTCCAAGGAATATGCCAGCAAATTTATGGGATTAGGTACGTTAAAGGAAGAACAGATATATACAAAACTGACCAATGAGATCAAGCTTGTCACACAGAAAATACCGGCATTCTATGGGTATGAGAAGGAATGTGAAAAACTGAATCAGGTCGCAAATGAAACACTGGAAGAATTCAGGGAACTGAAGAGAAGACAGTCGGAGGTATCATGGACTTTATAATTCATGCAGCAGTTGGCTGTCATAAAGGAAAAATACGCAGAAACAATGAAGACAATCTGTATTTTGACGGAAAGATTCTGCCGGAGATGCATCATGGATTAAATCATCCTATGCGAAAGAAAGTTCCCGCAGATCAAAATCCTGTATTTTGTGTTTTTGACGGAATGGGTGGTGAAGAGTGCGGGGAAAGAGCTTCCTATCTGGCTGCTTCAACCTTATCTGATACGATCAGGGATACGGAAGGCTATTTACTGAATCCAAGAGAATTCCTGATTGCTGCATGTGACAGAATGAATGAAGAGGTTTTTGCGGTGAGCATGCAATCAGAAGAAGGCAGAATGGGAACAACTGTTTCCTGTCTTTATTTTACAAGTGATGAAGTGTATGCATGCAATCTGGGAGATACAAAAGCGTATCGCTTAAGAGATGATGTATTGTTTCAATTGACAAAAGATCATGTGGAATACCAGTCTCCGAATGCGAAATCCAAACCAAGATTAACACAGTTTCTCGGTATTGATCCGGAAGAGCTGACACTTGTGCCATATATCGCAAAAGGAGAATTACAGAAAGGTGACATCTATCTGATCTGCAGTGACGGATTGACGGATATGGTTACCAATATAGAGATCTGTGCAATTTTAAAAGAGAGCATCAGCCTGAAAAAGTGTGTTGAAAAGTTAATGGATCTTGCAAATAAAAACGGCGGCAAGGATAATATCACAATCATTCTTTGCAGGGTGGAATAAGGAGAGAATCATGGCATTGAAAGAAGTATGGCCGGGTTATGAGACAGTCGAAAGAATCGGTAAAGGCGGATACGGCACTGTCTACAAGGTCAAAAAAACAGATCCCACGGGGGAATATTATTCCGCGGTGAAGAAGATCTCCATCCCGAAGGATGAGGATGAGTACTATGCGCTAAAGGAAGAGGACTACTCCGAAGAACACATCACAGAGATCTTTGAACAGAGGATGCAGAGGATTGTGGATGAGTTCAAGCTGATGGCGAAGTTCAAGGGACAGTCGCACATTGTTTCCTACGAGGATCATATGATTGTCGAGCATGAAAACGGCATCGGATGGGACATACTGATCCGTATGGAGCTGTTAACGAACCTGAAGAGGCACTTCAAAAACATGGATGAAAATGATGTGATCCGTCTTGGCATTGACATGTGCAAAGCCTTGGAAATCATTCAGAAGGAAAACATCGTCCACAGGGA
>JAFYCG010000277.1 GCA_017539825.1 Solobacterium sp.
CCATAAGGTGACATTGGGTTGGGTATTATAGCCGCCTAATGCACATAACATGCATAATCCCCATTTGGCAATGGTCAGATCCGTAAGTTTTGCTGCTGCACCGGTAAGATAAACCAGTCCTCCTGAGAATACCAGCTGGAACATCAGCATGAACGGCATGACGGTCATGGCGGTTGTGGTTGTCTTTACAAGACAGGATATGGCAAGAGACATGATGTCAGCAGTATAGGTAATCAGGAATAACGAGAATCCGAAATCCAGCATGAAGTTACCGGTGATCAAGCCTTCTGTCGGGAAGGATACTTTTGCGATCATACAGATGCCCAATAATACAATTGTCTGCATGATGCATAAGACCATCTGATAAATCATATGGGCAGCGATATAGGAGGTTATGTGCATACCGGCACGGTGTTCACGTTTGACAGTGGCACGTTCCCTTACCACAACCTGAATGGAATTGAAGAAACCGTTCCAGATACTGACACAGACCAGTGAGAAGCAGCCACTGAGTGTGCCTTCCTGTGTTTTGAAAATGTTTGTACCTACCGCAAAGGTGACCATGCCGGCAATAAGTGCTGCCATCGGTATCATCTTCCAGTCATTCTGGTAGATAAACATTCTGAACAGTTTACCGAGATAAATCCTGATCTGGGCGATTCTGCCTCTATGACGTACTTGTTCACTCATGATCTTTCTTACCTTTCACATATTCGGAATATCTGGCAATGAATTCATCTGCTCTTCCTTCACCGCCTTCTTCCTTTTTGTTGACAGTCATAACGATTTCTTCCATGGTGTTTTTTCCGAAGAATGCCTTGGCTTCATCGGGTGTACCGCAGAAAGCAAGCCTTCCGACCCTTCCGGAATCTCTGGCAAGGACAATCACATAATCAAACAGATCTGCAACACGATCCGGTGTATGAGTGATTGTTAATACGATGTTTCCCTGATGGGCTATATCACGAAGCTTTTCAAACAATTCTCTGGCAATGACACCATCCAGTCCGGAATCCGGTTCATCCAGCACAAAGAGATCAGGATCCGAAATCAATTCCATACCGATGGATATTCTTTTGCGCATACCGCCGGATTTCTTGGATACAAGACCTTTACTGCCGGCTGTTAAACCAAGAAGATCCATGACATTCTTGATTCTCTTTTGTATTTCTTCTTCGGAACTATCCAAAGGCATTCTCAGTTTTGCTGCATCATACAAGGTGTTGTACACCGTGTCATATTGACGTAATAAATCCTGTTGCGGTGCAAAACCAATCCTGTATTTCATCTGTTCATAATTATCATAGATGCTTTCGCCATTCAGATAAATTTCAGCATCGGCTTTTTCATAACCCAGTATGGCATTGACAAGTGTCGTCTTACCTGCACCTGATCCTCCTAAAAGAAGTACAAGTGAGTTATTGGGAATGGTGAAATAAATGCCCTTGAGAAGATATCTCCTTTTGGAAAAATCACTGACAATTCTGTCTTTCAATAATACAGTCAATCCCTTTTTCTCTTTCATTTCCATGATATCAAAGGGAATGTCTGCAGGCATGGTTCCTGCCAATGCATCTTCTTCCTGAATCTTATGAGGGATATAGCTTTTGGAAAAACCATAGACCAGTGAGGCAATCCAGCCAAGCAGAATCCAGATAAAGATCCATCTTGCATCCTTGTCAAAAGAACGGGTCAGATTCTGGAAGATGCCTATGCGATAGAAAATGCTCAATAAAGTGATAAGCAGAATACAAAGAAGGGCATAGGAATAGTCTGCGCTTTCTCTAGAAATGAAGAATGCCAGGGCGATCTGTAATATGACTTCAAAGAGTTCAAGGTACATACAGATTCTGCCTTCTTTTTCCCTTCCGACACAAATACCGAGCTTGTTGAATCTTTCTCCCGGAACAAAAGCCCACCATCCTTTTTCTTTGTACTTCGTAAAAATCATCCAAAGGCCTGTTGAAAACAACAGTGCGGAAACCAGATGATATACGTTAAAGTAAACTGCATTTATGCCTGGTATCATATGATGAGTTAAATCCTTTCGTATATCCATTATAAGACTTTCTGATCATTCAGGTACAGATGAAGTTTATCATTTAGAAGATAGAAAAGAGTATATAATAATGTATGCCCTGATTTGGGAGGTATTCAATGATGAAAAAATGCATATGCAGCCTTTTTTTCGCGCTAAGTACAATAACCCCGTTAACAATTTATCCGGTTTACGGGGAAGAAATACAGGAAACAGAAGAACAGACAACTGTTTATCAGATTCATGTGACAGACGGTATCTGTGATATGAATGAAGCTGAGGAAGGAACCGAGATAACTGTAACAGGTTTGGATAAGACTAATTATCAGTTTGAAGGCTGGTATGAGAATGAGGAAATCGTTTCAACAGAACAAACATATGTGTTTATCATGCCGGATCATGATGTAGATATTACCGGAAAGTATGTATTTATCACCGGATGGTATGAAAACAGATACTACACAGATGAGAATACATATGTAAAAGAACAATGGATGACGATTGACGGGAAACAGTATTACTTTGATGCAGAAGGCAATAAACTTATTTCTGCATGGAAGGATGGTCACTACCTTTCAAAAGACGGTGTGATGATCACCAATAACTGGATCACCGCAAACAATCATAAATACTATGTCAATAAAGACGGGAATAAAGTTACCGGCTTGCAGACAATACAGAATCAGAAATACTTCTTCAACAAAAACGGAGAATTACAAACAGGATGGATCAGTCTGAATAACCAATGGTATTATGCAAATAAAGAAGGAAAGATACAGACCGGCTGGATCAAATCCAATAATCAATGGTATTACCTGAAAAAAGACGGTGTCATGGCAAAGGGATGGCAATCGGTAAACAATACGTGGTATTTTCTGAAAGACAGCGGGGCAATGTATACAGGATGGCTGAAAAGAGGAAATACATGGTATTATCTGAAACCTTCCGGAGCCATGGTTACCAACTGGCAGAAAATCAACAATAAGTGGTACTATTTCACTTCATCAGGTGCAATGGCAACCGGATGGAGAATGGTTTCGGGAAAATGGTATTATCTGGATCCCGTTAACGGGGATATGAAGACCGGCTGGATGAAAGTGAAAAACAGCTGGTATTACATGCATTCTTCTGGAGCCATGCAGACAGGATGGCAGACAATATCCGGCAAAAAGTATTATCTGAAAGACAATGGCGCAATGGCAACCGGCAGTATACGCCTGGGTAAAATCACTTACTATTTCAGCGGCAGTGGTGCATTAAACGGTTTGGAACACAGCGGGGTTCCGTATTATGCCCAGAATGATTCCCGATGGGCAAATTACAGGCTGGGAAACTACAATGCCATGAGAAGTACCGGCTGTACGCCTACAGCAGGAGCAAGTGTAGTTGATTACTTCAACAGCTCTTCCTATACACCTGCAGATATCGCAAAACTGTTTTATGACTGGGGTGATTACAATAAAAACTACGGACATGGCAGTGCTTCCACCTGCTGGAGGAAGTTTGCGAATTATTTTGGCTTGTCTTTTCAGAACAATATGTCTTATCAGAATATAAAAGATGCATTGCTGGAAGGGAAAGTATGTGTTGCGGCTATGGGAAACGGCTATTTCGCGGGAATGTCCTATACACATTCCATCTGTTTCTTCGGCATCAGAAATGATAAAACGTATGTATATGATCCGCTCAACAGTAGACTGAACGGATGGTATTCCATCAGGGATATCTATAACCAGAGAGCTTCTCTCTGGCTGGATAACCTGGATGGCGGACCGGTCTATGCATTGGGAAAATAACCTTGGGAGTATGTGAAATGAACAGGAAACACTATATTGATGTTGCTCGTGGCATAGGTATGATCTGTATTGTTCTGGGACATCTTGGGATTGAAAAAATCGACAGATTTGTTTTTACTTTTCATGTGCCCATATTCTTTATGCTGACAGGTTATTTTACCAGTGACAAACAAAGCATATCCGAATTCTGCAAAAAGAGATTCAAGACACTGATTGTTCCGTACATTGTGACTTCCTGTATCATTATTGTCTTATCCGTATTCTTCAATCATTTCTTCCCGACAGGACTCAGTCAAAAAGAGGTGTTGATCCAATGGATCAAGGCGGCTTTATACGGTGCAGGTGATTCTTATGAAGAACCCTTTGTGATACATTCCATCGGTGCGATATGGTTCCTGTTAGCGTCTTTCTGGGGAAGCATGCTCTTGAGAATCCTTTTGGATGTTAAACCTGTTTACAGAATACCGGCGGTGTTTCTGATCTTTTTCCTCTGTAAAAAAAGCACGGAACTGTTCTGGTTTCCTCTATCCATTCAGACAGCAGGACCGGCTCTTTTGTACATGTATATAGGGTATCTTGGAAAAACAATTGTTCCTGCAGTCAAGGATTTTTCCAAAGAAGTCAAAGCGTTTCTTTTTGCCGGCGGATTATGGGTATGGATATCCTTTGTCATGCAGTTCAAAAGCTTCTGGCTTGTGCATTGCAATTACGGAAGAGGCGTGATCGATATCCTCGGAAGTATTTGTGCAGCATGCTGTGTACTGGTAATATCTTATTTTCTCACAGAGAAATTTGAGAAGGCAGTGAAAGGTCTTGCTTACCTTGGACAATACAGCCTGATCATGTTATGTACACACATGATTGAACTGGATCTGTTTCCATGGAGAAAATGGAGCATGCTCCTGTTTGGTGAAATGAGTAATACAGGATACTTGTTATTCAGAATCTGCGGTAAATTCCTGTGGATTATTCCGATAACCATTCTTTTATCCAGATGGAATCCGGCAAGAAAAATATTCGGATATAAGGAAATCTGAATCTTTTTACGGAAGAAAGACTGATATAATGATTGATATATTTTGAAGGAGAGATAAATGAAGTGTAAGTTTATGTCAGCTCTCATGGCATTTGTGATACTGTTTTCATCCATACCCGTAAAAGCGGAAGAACAGCCTGTTGAAGAAACATGGAATGAAACAGAAGAAATCATAGAAGAAACAGTCATTGAGGATCTTCAGGAAGAACCTGTCTCTGAAGAGTGGATGTATACAGTTTCTGATGAACAAGTGACGATTACCGGATACAACGGAGAATTAACAGAAATCATAATTCCGGAAACAATTGAGGAATATCCTGTTACAGGAATCGGTGCATCTGCATTCAGAAACTGTAAGAATCTGACAGTGATAACCATACCGGATTCAGTATTAACAATCGGTGCAAATGCATTTAAGGATTGTGAACTGCTGAAGGTGATAAACCTTCCCGTAAATCTAAAATCCATCGGAGCCGGTGCACTGGAAGGCTGTGCGACAATCACTTCTCTTGTTATTCTGGATTCTGTTGAGCAGATACCTGATCGTCTTTGCAGCGGATGTGTTACACTGAACTCTTTGGTGATGCCTGAGGGAATCAAGAAAATCGGTAGTTCCGCATTTAACGGCTGTTCTGCATTGACAGGAATATCCATCCCGGAAAATGTTTCAAGCATAGGAAGTTCTGCTTTTTATAAGTGTTCTTCTCTTACCGAAATCTCCATACCTGACGGGGTGACTGAGATCGGGGATTATGTTTTCGGCTATTGCACAAAACTGGCGAATATCTCAATTCCTTCAGGTGTAAGCCGGATCGGAATCGGTGCATTTCAAAATGATTCTTCCCTGAAACAGATTGAAATACCTGAAAGTGTCAAAACAATAGACAGCTTTGCCTTTAAAAACTGTACAAGTCTTTCAGAAATGACCATTCCCGGTTCTGTCAGTGCACTAGGATGGGAGTCATTTAAAGGCTGTTCAAATCTTTTTTCCGTAAATATCCTGGATGGTGTCGGTTCGGTAGATGCCAATGCATTTGAAAATTGCACAAAGCTGAATGCCATCATTATTCCTGAAACTGTCAAAACCATCGGAACATCGGCATATAAAAATACATCTTTAAAAGATGTGTATTATACCTCCACAGAAGAAGACTGGAAGAAAATCAATATTAAAAGCAATAATGATCCATTGCTGAAAGCAACAATGCATTATGACTATGACATGTCCTTCATAGGATTTTCGGATGTTACAGATCCGACACTTTCTTATTACAGACCGGTATACTGGGCAGTGGAAAATGACATTACCAAAGGAACAGGAGAAAACAAATTCTCTCCCGGAAATACCTGTACCAGAGGACAGTTTGTGACCTTCCTTTGGAGAACGATGGGTTGTCCGGAACCGGAATCCGATGTAAATCCGTTTGACGATGTACCATCTGCCGCAAGCTTCTATAAAGCCGTATTATGGGCAGTGGAACAAGGTGTCACAAAAGGCAAGTCAGATACAAAGTTTGCTCCATATGACACAGTAACAAGAGCACAGGTAGCAACCTTCCTGTACAGGGCTGAAAAATCTCCGTCAGTAAGCGGCATGGAAAATCCGTTTACAGATGTGCCGAAAGGATTGTCCTATTCAGATGCGGTAATATGGGCTGCAGATAAAGGTGTCACAACCGGAACAGATGCAATGCATTTCAGACCGGGCAATACATGTACGAGAGCACAGGCAGTCACATTCCTGTGGAGGCTGTACAGCGGCGAATTCAAGAAATAATGCAAATTTAAGACTATGCAATATGCATGGTCTTTTTTGATGAATACATTTTGATTGAAGAATACATGGTATAATGAATTTAACATTTTTGCGAGGAGAAAATTATGAAGTGGAAGGTAATGTCAGTTTTAATGGCATTTGCGATGATGTTTTCAACCATCACGGTGAATGCCGAAGAACAAGAGACAGCAGAAGAAGTTCCTGAAGAAACAATTACGGAAGTTGTAGAGGAAACAACGGAAGTTGAAGAGATTGAAGAAGAACAGATCATTGAGGAAGAGGAAACTGTTGAGGAGGCGGAAGAAGTTGTCGAAGAAACAGAAGTGGTTGATCTTGAGGCGGATCCTGTATCCGGCGACTGGTCTTACAGTCTGAAGAATAACGTAGTAACATTAACGAAATATAACGGAACTTTGAGAGATGTTCAGATTCCTTCAACACTGGAGGGATATACCGTAACGGCTATAGGTAACTACTGCTTTGATGGAAATACCAGTTTGATATCTAGCATTATTCCTGATACCATTACACAGATTAACAGAGAAGCATTTGACGGCTGTACAAACCTAAGACAGGTCGCTATTCCTGCAAGTGTAGTGACGATCGGCAATTATGCATTCCGCGGATGTTCAAACCTAAGAACTGTCACGTTTGCGAACGGCATGGGATCTGTCGGGGGAATTGGTGAATATGCATTCGAAGATTGTGCCAATCTGACATCTATATCCATTCCGGGAAGTGTAACTGTTATCGGCAGGTCAGCATTTTCGGGTTGTACAAACCTGAAAACACTGACAATCGTAAACGGTGTGACAAGCATTGGTTATGAAGCATTTTACAATTGTGCCAATCTGACATCTATATCCATTCCGGGAAGCGTAATCACCATTGGCAGAGAAGCATTTGAGAATTGTACAAACCTGAAAACACTGACAATCGTAAACGGTGTGACAAACATTGGTTATGAAGCATTTTACAATTGTACCAATCTGTCAGGTGTTGTCATTCCGGGCTCAGTTAGTACAATCGGAGATAGTGCATTTCGCAATTGTGGTTATTTAAAAACATTAACAATCAACAGCGGTGTCACTACCATTGGCAATTATGCATTCTGCGACTGTGAAAGACTGACAGGTGTGAATATTCCGATTACCATTACAACAATCGGCAATGGAGCTTTTAACAATTGCAAATTAATGACCAAATTAACAATCGGCAAAGGTGTACAGTCAATTGGTAACGGTGCATTTGAAAAGTGTGAGTCATTAACTGCTATTGATATTCCGGCAAACGTAAAGACAATTGACAGCAATGCATTTTCGGAATGCAAGAAATTAAAGACAGTTACCCTTCATGAAGGTCTGCAAAGTCTGAATAACAGTACTTTTGATAAGTGTACTGCACTGACGTCAATTGCAGTTCCGGGATCAGTGAATTCTGTGCCATGGGAAGGATTTATGAACTGCACAAACCTTCTGTCAGCGAAAATCCTCGAGGGTGTACTGACGATTGAAGCAAGTGCATTCTACAACTGCCCGAAGATGAAGTTTGTCATCATTCCGGAAAGCGTCACGGAAATCAAGAACCAGGCATTCTCGAAATGCACGGGCCTGACGGATGTCTACTACACGTCCTCCAAGGCAAAATGGGACGAAATCACTATCGGCTCCAACAACCAGCCATTGCTGAACGCAAAGATCCACTACAACTACGACATGTCCTTCCTGGGATTCATCGATGTCGCAGATAAGAATCTCTCCTACTACAGGCCTGTATACTGGGCAGTAGAGAAGAACATCACAAACGGAACAAGCGAGTATACTTTCTCTCCTGGTGTCACCTGCACAA
>JAFYCG010000278.1 GCA_017539825.1 Solobacterium sp.
CTCGAATACGGATCAAACGAATTATTCATGCACAAAGATGCTGTAAAACCGGGACAGAGAGTCGTAATTGTAGATGATCTGCTGGCTACAGGCGGCACTTGCCAGGCAGCAATCAAGATGATTGAACAGCTTGGCGGTATAGTTGCCGGTATCGCCTTTGTCATTGAGCTTGACGGTCTTGACGGGAGAAAAAACCTGGAAGGGCAGACAGTCTTAGCTTTAATGAACATGAGCGATAAATAAACTCAAAATCGAAGAGGAATCTTCGATTTTTTCCAAAAATAAAAAGAAAAGGGGGTGGAGTATATGGAGCATTTTAATCCGGGTATTGAAGATGTCATGAACGAGGCAAAAAAATACATTCATGATCAAAAAGATATCGCATTGTTGGAAAAAGCCGCAAACTATGCGGCGAATCATCATGCCGGACAGTTTCGTAAAAGCGGAGATCCGTATATTATCCACCTGACAAATGTTGCTTTTATCTTAGCGACTATGCATGTCGGACCGGTTACGATTGCAGCAGGTTTTCTGCATGATGTCATCGAAGACTGCGGTGTTACCCATGATGAGCTGGCTGCTGATTTTTCCGAAGAAATCGCCGATCTGGTAGAAGCCGTTACCAAAGTCGGAACACTGGAATACAAGGGAAAAGATGATCCTGAATATCAGGCTGCCAACCACCGTAAGATTTTTATTGCGATGGCAAAAGACGTCAGGGTTATCATCATCAAGCTGGTGGACAGACTGCATAATATGCGCACACTGCAGTATCAGTCGGAAACTTCACAACGCCGTATTGCGGCTGAAACGCTGGATGTCTATGCACCGATTGCACATCGCTTAGGTATCAGTTCCATCAAAAATGAATTGGAAGATCTTTCCTTCCTGTATCTGAACCGGGAGGAATATTATCACATTGCCGGTCTTGTTGAAGCGAAAAAATCCGAGAGAGATAATGCGGTAAATCAGATGATTCAGGATATATCCTCCATGCTGGAAAAGAATCATATTCCTTTCCGCATCTTCGGCAGATCCAAACATCTGTATTCCATCTATAAAAAAATGGTCACCAAACACAAGCGGTTTGATGAGATCCTGGATCTTTTGGCCATTCGCATTATTACCAAGACGGAATTAAACTGTTATGAGATCCTCGGTTATATTCATGCAACATATAAACCGATTCCCGGCAGATTAAAAGATTATATCGCCGTACCGAAGACAAACATGTACCAGTCGCTTCATACAACGATTATCGGTGAAGACGGCAAGATTTTTGAAGTGCAGATCCGTACAGAGGATATGGATGCGATCGCAGAACAAGGTGTTGCTGCCCACTGGCGTTATAAAGAGGGCACAAAATATGATGCGAAAGCAGAACAGAGAGAGATCGAGAATAAACTGTCCTGGTTTAAAAACTTTGCGGTTTACAGTGAGGACGAAAGTGAACATGACAGTGCATCCGAATATATGGCTACTCTGCAAAGAGATGTCTTTGAAGCGAATGTCTATGTCATGACACCGAAAGGCAGGGTTATCGATTTGCCTAACGGGGCTACACCGATTGATTTTGCCTACCGCATTCATACGGATGTAGGGCATACCGCTGTCGGAGCAATTGTCAATGACGCAATGGTACCTTTAAATACCGAACTGCATACCGGTGATGTCGTCCAGATCAAAACCATGAAGAATACAGGTCCCAGTGAGGACTGGCTGAAATTTGTTAAAACCAATCAGGCAAGGAATAAAATCCGAAACTATCTGCAGAAAAAAGAAACAGAGAAAAAGGAAGAAAATATTCGTGACGGCGAAAAAATCCTGGCGGATGAATTGCGTAAAAGAGGTTTTGATGTCAAGGAATACATGGATAAAAAGAAACTGGAGAATGTCTATAAAGAATTCCGGGTTTCCAATTATGTCGATTTCATGTATGGCCTTGCCGTTAAGTCCATTAATCCTACCATCGTCTGTGAAAAACTCACGAACCAGAAACGATCTTTACATGAAGCAGAGGTTTTAACCCGTGTACTCAATAAAGAAGTTCCGAAACGGAATTCCAAACTCGGTTTAATCGTACCGGGCATAGAGTCCATGAAGATGACCATTGCCCATTGCTGCCTGCCGGTATACGGAGACCATATAGCCGGTTATATTTCCAAGGGAGATGGTGTTAAGGTTCACCGGAGCACCTGCCCGAATATTCAATCTGTAAAAAACAGGCTGATTGATGTGTACTGGGATGAGCAGAAAGCTGACAGATATTATGATTCCGATCTGGTTGTAGTGGCGAGGGACAGAAGTTTCCTGCTGACTGATATTGTTACAGTTGTCTCTCAATGCAAAGTGACGATTGAAAGTGTCAACGCCCAGGTGAATCATGAATCCCTGACATCCACGATCAAATTGTCTGTCAGAGTACAGGATCTGGAGCAGTTAACCAATCTGATGGCCAATATCCGCAAGATTGAATCTGTCCTTTTTGTGGAAAGGACATTACATTGATGTTGAAAGGCAGTCAAAAAAATTATATAATCTCACCTGTAAAATCAATTCGCTGAAAGAGAGATTTTAAATTCCGATATTACAGAGAAGGCGGCTGATGAGAAAGCCTGTGGAAGAATTTGAAAAAGACACTCTGGAGAAGATATTCTGAAATCAGTAGGAATATACGTGAACCTGCGTTAAGGGAATGAGCGCATGAGCAATCATGAACTAAGGTGGTATCGCGCTGATATGGCGTCCTTGGATGAAGGGCGCCTTTTTTGTAAAAGGAGGCAATATGAATTATCAGACACCAAGGGGAACCTATGACATCTTACCGGAAGAGATCAACAGATGGCATGATGTTGAGGATCTCTTAAGGAAAAAAACCGAATTGTATCGCTACAAGGAAATCCGTACACCGTACTTTGAGGATACAAAGGTATTTAAAAGAGAAAATGACAGTTCCGATATGGTAAACAAGGAAATGTATACGTTTGCGATGGGATCGGAATCCTTTACCTTGCGTCCGGAAGGAACAGCAGGAGTCATCCGTTCTTTTGATCAGCACAAAATGTACGGTTCCATGGAGATGCCGGCTAAGTTTTATTATATCGGTGCAATGTTCCGCCATGAAAGACCGCAAAAGGGAAGACAAAGACAGTTTACCCAGTTCGGTATTGAGAATATCGGTGTCAAATCTCCTGAAGTCGATGCAGAAGTGATTGCTTTAGGCTATGACATTGTTAAGTCACTGGGTATTTCCAGTGTTAAAGTCTGCATCAATACACTGGGTGATGATGCTTCCAGGGAAGCATACAGAAATGCCTTAAAAGAGTATTTTGCTCCGTATCTTGATGACTTGTGCGGTGACTGCCACAGAAGATATGAACAGAATCCTCTGCGTATCCTTGACTGTAAAGTGGATCATGATAAGGAATGTATGAAGAATGCACCGAAGCTTTTTGATTATCTGAATGAAGAATCCAGAGAGTATTTTCAGAGAGTTCTTTCGAGTCTGGAAGCACTGGGTATCCCATATGAGATTGATGAAAGACTGGTAAGAGGACTGGACTACTATACACATACCGTATTTGAAGTGGTATCCACAAGACCGGATTCCGGGGCACAGGCTACGGTATTTGCCGGTGGAAGATACGATCACTTTGTCTCTTATTACGGCGGACCGGATATGTCAGGAATCGGTTTTGCGATCGGCATGGAAAGACTGATCGCCCTTGCATCAGAGGAAGGATATCAGTTCACACAGGATCAGGGTGTAGATGCATATGTCATCGGTCTTGGCAATGTGTCCGGCAATGTATTAAAGACTGTACAGGATCTGCGCAAAGCAGGATTTGTATCTGAAGGAAATCTTGTGCCAAGATCCCTTAAGGCACAATTCAAAAGTGCAGACAGAAACAATGCAAAATACATTGTGATTATCGGTGAAGATGAAATCAAAAACGGCACCGTCAATATCAAAAATGTAAAAGAAAAGACACAGGAAACAATTGACATTCAGGCTCTGGTTGAAACAATCAGCAAATGGGAAGGAAGATAGTATGGAAAGAACAGCATATAACGGAACATTACGAAAAGAACATGTCGGTAATGAAGTAACATTAATCGGCTGGGTTGCCAAAAGAAGAAACCTCGGCTCTCTTGTATTTATCGATCTGAGAGACCGTTCGGGTATCGTACAGGTTACCTTTGATGAGACAATTGCCCCGCAGGTGAAAGATGTCAGAAATGAATTTATTCTGCAGGTAAAAGGCGAAGTTGCATTGCGACAGAATGCCAATCCGAACATGGAAACCGGTGAGATTGAAGTACTGGCAAAAGAGGTTGTCATTGTCAACCGTGCCGCTACGCCGCCGATCCAGATCGCAGATGATACAGATACAAGTGAAGATACACGTCTGAAGTACCGTTATCTTGATCTACGCAGACCGGTTTTACAGAAGATTATGATTCTTCGTCATAAAGTCTGCATGATCGCAAGAAGAGTGCTGGATGAGGAAGGGTTTATTGAGATTGAAACACCGATTCTGGCAAGATCCACACCGGAAGGCGCAAGAGACTATCTTGTTCCTTCAAGAATTTACAATGGCAAATTCTGGGCATTGCCGCAATCGCCGCAGATTTACAAACAGCTGCTGATGATCGGCGGAATGGAAAAGTATTTCCAGATTGCCAGATGTTTCCGTGATGAGGATCTGCGTGCAGACAGACAGCCTGAGTTCAAACAGATTGATATTGAAATGAGCTTCGGTGATGAAAATACAATTTTCAAAACAGTTGAAAAACTCATGCAGGCAATCTTCCTTGGAATCAAAGGTTATCAGCTGGAAGATGATTTTATCAGGCTTCCATACAGTGAATGTATCAGACGTTTCGGCACGGATAAACCGGATATGCGCTTCGGCAATGAGATTCAGGATATTTCCGATCTTTTCACCAATATGGAATTCCAGGTCTTTGCTAACACACTGAAAGATCAGGGAGGCATCCAGTGTATTCATTTTGAAAACATTGCTGATAAATACAGCCGCAAGGGAATCGACAAACTGCAGGATTTTGTCAAGCATGGTTTCAAGGCAAAAGCTCTTGCATACCTGAAGATGGACAAAGAAGCTTTATCCGGTTCTATCGCAAAGGCATTGAGTGAAACAGAAAAACAAGCCATTATTGAAAGGCTGAATCTCAAAGAAAATGACATCGTCTTTATCATCGCAGACAAAGCCAAGATTGCATTAAGTGCATTAGGTGCATTGCGTGTCAGAATTGCACATGAACAGAATCTGATTCCTTCCGAAGTAACCTATAAATTCCTTTGGGTTACGGATTTCCCGATGTTTGAATACAGCGAGGAAGAAGACAGATGGGTTGCTTCCCATCATCCGTTTACCGCACCGAAAGAAGAGGATGTTGATAAGCTGTTTACGGATCCGGGAAATGTTTCAAGCCGTGCATATGACCTTGTCTTAAACGGATATGAATTGCTGTCCGGCTCCATCCGTATTCATGATCAGGATCTGCAGGAAAAGATCTTTGAAGCAATCGGTCTGACCATGGAACAGGCAAAGGAAAGATTCGGTTTCTTCTTAGAGGCATTCCGCTATGGAACACCGCCGCATGGCGGAGTCGGAATCGGTCTGGAAAGACTGGTTATGGTGCTTGCCGGAACAGACAATATCAGAGACGTTGTTGCTTTCCCGACCACAAACAGCTCACTGGATCTCATGAGCGATGCTCCGAATGTTGTGGATAAAGCACAGCTGGATATTCTCGGTATTGAAATTTCCGAAAAGAACTGAAACGTTTTCTCTTACCAATAAAAAAATATGTTGTCAAGACTGGTATTCTTGGAAATGCTTGTCTATAATATGAGTGCCGAAGGACCACATATTTTTCCTACATTTTGATATAAGGGAGCCCTGACTGGAGATTCCCGTGTTGAATGCCTGGTACGGCCAGGAATCCTGACGGATGACCAAGGACACCCACCTCTACATAAGAGGGGACATATATCACCCCTTCGGCGAATCAGATGAAAAAGAGAGTCTTCGGACTTTCTTTTTTTATGTAAAAGGATTGCATGTCTAATCCAAAAACGATAAAATAAGTGCGTTGTAAAAGGTGGTGTAAAAAGTTATGAGTACATTTTGGTCAAGTTTGTTATATTTTGTCCTCGGTGCTGTCGTATC
>JAFYCG010000279.1 GCA_017539825.1 Solobacterium sp.
GTGATGCAGAAAGATCGCTTCTTCACTGTCTTCCAGATTCAGTTTTTCAGCGACTTTTGTCAGCCATCCGTTAGCGATGGAAATATGCCCTTCCAGCCTGCCTTCAAGCGTGTATTCTGTTGTGATCGGTCCGCTCATCTCAGCTGTTTTTCCAAGGTCATGAATTAATGCACCGGCAATCAGAAGATCTCTGTCAAGCTGCGGATAGTGTTCTGCAATGTGATCGGCAAGATCTGCCATGGATAAGGAATGTTCAGATAGTCCTCCTAAAAAGTTGTGATGAATTTTGGAAGCTGCCGGGAAGGCATAGAACTTGTCTCCGACTTCCCCCAGCATGCCTTTTACCAGTTTGCGGTAATTCTCATTCTGAATGGAATCAATATAGTAAGATGCTTTATTTCTTCTTTCCTTTTCGCTGATATCGCTGGAAATCACATAATCATCCATGGAATATGTGGAAGGATCTGCCTCTGATACCCTCGTGATTCTCAGCTGCAGATTGCGATTATAGTTTATGACTTCAAAAGTAAAATTCAGAATATAACCTATATGTATTTTCTCTCTGTCTTCCGGTTTAACATCCCAGAATTTTCCGTCAATTGTTCCGGATCTGTCCTGCAGAACAAGTGTCAGATAAGGTGCCCCTTTATTGGTGGTGCCGTTGCGGTAATCCTTCACGAATAACGGCATTGTAATCTTATCATTTTCTTTTAATTCTTTAATCTTCATCTTCCATCCCCATTTCTTCTATAACCATGCGAATATCCTCTCCGCGATATCCCTGCATCATGCAATACTGATATATATGCATTTCCAGATTTTTGCCTTCATACTTCCTGCTGTAGCGTTTTCTTGCCTTTTCGGCACATTTCCTCAGATTTTCCTTTTCTGCTTCAAGATGATCGGAGAAATCCATTTCCGAGATGATTGTATCCGCCATCTCATAGTCATATCCCTGTTTGATCATTTTGGTGCGGATTGTATTCTTCATCTTCTTCATCGAATCATATTTTTTTGCATGTGCAATTTTGGATGCCAGAATTCTTGCATTATCAGCTTCTTTATCCCTGTAATCAGACAATGCTGTTTCAATCATCGGACCGGAAATGCCTTTTTCCCTCAGTGTTTTTTCAATTTTGCCGCTTCCGTATAATGAGGCATACAATGAAGCTGCTTTATCCCTGGCATATCGTTCATCATTCAGATAGCCTTTTTCCTCCAGTTTATGAACCATTTCTTCAGCTTTTTCAACAGTGCATCCTTTGGAGGAGATCATCCATTCCTTCATCTCTTTTTTGGAGCGGTCTCTGGCCGAAAGCTTGCGCAGGCAGGATTGATATAAAGCCATCTCCTCTTCCTTTTTGACAAGATTATCCACTTCCATCGGTGTCAGTTTCTGTCCGATGCCGATCTTTTTATCCAGATAATCATCCAGGGAAGCCTTAATGATATGTTCATCCTTCTTGGCATTACGCAAAGAGATTTTCACACCGTTGTTCATGACACTGATATCCTGCACGACATACATATTCTGATAATCCTGAACAACCCGTTCATAGACTTGCATCACCCGCTCATAGAAAACCTCATCACTGTACGGATTAACCCTTGCCAGACAATTCTCTTTCATCTGCGCTTTTTCCTGGTCTGTACGGGATAGGAACTGATCCAGAACATGCGGAATATCTTCTGCTTTTTCAAAATACCATCCTGTTTCATTTTCGATTAACAAATCTTCCAGAACTTCATCTTTGCGGGCAAACAAAGGCAGGCCTGAAGCCAGTGCTTCGATAAAAGTCATGCCCTGTGTCTCTGAAAGGCTTGCGGAAATAAAAGCATCACAGGCGCGATAAATATCAGGAATATATTTTCCGGGAATAGGACCGCTCATTTTTATGTTGTCCTGCATATTCAATGAAACAACTTTTTCCTGCAGATTATCAAAATCCGGTCCGCCTCCGACAATTAACAGTTTTGCCTTGTCTTTTGCCAAGGCAAATCCATCCACAACCATATCCAGCGCTTTTTCTTTAGCCAGTCTTCCTACATATACCACTACGACATCATCTTCCTGAAAACCGTAGTTTCTGCGGATTTCCAGGCTTTTCTCTGTATCAAGATGAGCCGGAGAGAATTTGTCCAGATCCAGACCGGTCGGAATGACATCAATGTTTTTTCTGACCTTGTAGCCAATCAGCATCTCCTTCGTCTTTTCGCTTGGGGCAATAACTTCCATGGAGGAATCACCATACAATTTGGAGAGTTTGGCAATTGCTTTCTTTGCAAGTGTATCAACCGTCTTTGAATGGATAAAATTGACATAATGGGTATAGTCTTCATATGTTGTGTGATATGTCGATACCAGCGGAATCTTTAACTGAGAGGCACAGATATGGGCAAATATGCCAACCCCGAATTCCGTCTGCGCATGGA
>JAFYCG010000280.1 GCA_017539825.1 Solobacterium sp.
AGCCGTATCCTATGTACTGAATCTCTTTGTCGACAATTTCACCATCACCGCTTTTGCGATTGTGGATGCATTAACCGTAGGTATGATCGAAGAAGGTGCAAAATTCCATTATATGAAAAAACATACATGGAATGACCCGAACTTCAACTATACATTTGACGGCATCATTTATGCAGTATTTGTTTCCCTCGGTTTTGCGGCAATTGAAAATGTTCTCTATGTATTCATGTATGGCATATCTATTGCCTTTACCAGAGCCATTCTCTCCATTCCTGCCCATCTTGCCTTTTCCGTATATATGGGTGTCTTTTATTCCAAGGCTAAGGTTTGCGATGCCCATCTGCACAAATCCGGCGTTACTTTGAATCTGTTTGCAGGATATCTGACTGCCACATTGCTGCACTGGATCTATGACGGCATGCTGATGGTTGGCAGTGACATTATGTTTATTGCCTTTATCGGATTTGTCATATTACTGGATATTTCCGTCTTTCTGTTAATCAGAAATGCCTCTAACCATGATAAAGCAATATACTGATTGCCTAAAACGCAAATTTCGTTGTACAATATTGCTTGTAATTTATAAAGGGAGATAATTATGTTCAATGATCCTGAGATAAATAAGCTTATTATATATGCCCTGCTGGGTATCATCGCTGTCATGGGCATCGCCCTGATTGTATTAGGCGTCAAAAGAAATACATATTATGTGGATGAGGAAGGTGAAGAAGTTACGCCTCCTTCCAAACGGAAAAAGAAAGCCGAACCAAAGGTACTGGAAGAAGTGCCTGTTTCCAAACCGGAGCCTCAGCCTGAACCTGCATTCAGGATTGTCGAAGAACCTGCACCGGAGCCTGTTCCGCAGGAAACCATCGCTGTTGAAAGGCAGGATTTGAAAGCTGTACCGACACCGATCGTAGCCAGGGATACAGAAATCGCTAAGACTCTGGAAGTACCTGTTTCCGTAAAGGCACCGGAACCGAAAGGATTTGTTGCTTCTGTAGCTATAAACGGCAATATTACCGAAAAGACAATTGAAACATTGCCTTGCCTGCTGGGAAGAGATAAAGAAAACTGTGATCTTGTTGTGGCAGAAAAAGCTGTCAGCCGCAAGCATGCAAGAATCTATATCAATGACGGCAAATTATATCTGGAAGATGTTGCTGAACATAACGGCACATATCTCAATGGCAGAAAGTTACCGCCTCTTGGCAATTCTCCGCTGAATGAGAATGACAAAATTAATCTCGGCCGTGCTACCGTGGTAATTGAGAAAGTCACATATTAAACAGAATTCACAGGAATTCTGTTTTTTTTATTCTTCTTTTGTATGATAAGATATATTTCAGAGGATTCGTTATATGAATGAAAAATGGAAAATCGGACTTTTTGTCATTTTTGCAATAGTTGAAGCAGCTCTGCTTCTGTTTCTTTTGATCAGTGTATTTATGTTTGTCCTGGAAAAGAATACAGATCTCCTTCTGATGGTTGCCTCCCTTTCTGTTTTTCCGGCTGTTTTCCTTGCGATATCCATTGCCGAAATCATCCGCGTCAGAAAAAGCAGAAGAAATGTATTGATCAATTCCCTTCTGATGAAATTCACTGCCTTTCTTTTCTCTTTCACAATTATGTACGCAACACCTTTTTTCAAAGAAGTGCGTGCTGCCAGTATGCTCTTCGGCATGGTGACCATGGTTATGTTTGGCATAACATTCTTCTTTTGCAGAAAACCTGCCAGTACACATGCTGTGTATCATCCGTATCCCACGAAAATAATGCAGTTTGAGTCTTATAAGTCCAAATGGGCATGGGATGATGCCGCAAATGAATATATGCAGATAAATCAGATCAGGCTTGAAGACCTGACAAATGAAGACAATAAAAAAATCTATGATTATGCTTCTATGCCGGCTGTGTATTTTTTAGACTGGCTCATAAAAAATCATTATCTGTCAGAAGAGATACAGGATGAGGAATCCGGTCTCTCCTGCATGCAGGATTTGGATTATGTTTTGATTAGAGATGATATCAAGGATACTGTTCTTCCTTTCGTCGATGCGTATTTTGAGCAGAATATCCGTTCCCACTACAATCTTTACACATTGACGTATATCTATGACTACTACCGGGCTGTTCAGAATGAAAACCGCTTCTATTACTGTATTGATTATTCCAAAGATATCTCCCAAAACCTTACTGATACAATAGATAAACAATACAGATATTATCAGTCATTATACAACAGTGAATATCCCGAACCGGCAAACAAGACCATTCAATGGCAGATTGCGGGCAAAGACCTCACTGTCAGTACCATAGGCAACGTTTCTGATGCATACATAAAAGCCTGTGAAAAATCCCTAAACAATATTTCCGAAGAAGAAAAAGACCGTCTTGTCAGAATGCTGAAGGAAGTTCTGTCATATGGGGATGGTTATGAAAAAATAACATTTGAAAGCTTTGTTGAAGGAAGTACGCTGGATGAAATACTGATTTTTGAACCGGAAGGTGAAGATCCTGTATATGTGATCCTGACGGAAAACAACATTGAAATGGAACATGGCTTATCCATCGGTTTCCGTAACGGACATGCATTGTATATTCATTATCGTTCCGATTATGAAAATCCATGGGATCCCAACTGGAAAGATATTTATGCCCTGTCATTCCATAATACCGACATTTTCGCAATCCATGACAAAGCAGATGCAGAAAGACTCGCAAATGAAGGAAAACTGGTTGTCACGGAAGTTAACAGAGAACAGATTTATACCACCAAAGCCGCATTACAGATGATGCAGAAAATCAACTTCTGTACGGAAGCTCTGAGTGCATACGGATATCATTTCACCAAAGAATGGCATGTCCGCTATCACGCAGACAACCCCGTACCGAAGGAGCTGTACTTTAAAGCTTTTTATAAAGATGATACGGTGTTTTCACAAACAATCCCTGTATGGTGTTAATTACGACATATGATATAATACTGACGAGAGGTAAAAGACATGAAAAAATTCTTTACAGTTTTACTGAGTTCATTTTTGCTGGCAGGCTGCGGAATTATCGGTGATAAAGGCGTTGAAGGAGCATTGACAGGAGAAACGATTCCATTAGACACTTCTGAACAGGAAGACTCCTCTTCTGAACCGGAAACCCATGAAGGAGAAATCGGCGAAAAGATGTCGACCATGTTCTTCGATTTTGTCGTAAATGATGTATATTCAACAAATACAATCGGAGGAACATCACCTGCAGACGGAAACAAATTCATTGTTACTGACATCACGATTAAAAATACGGATGATGTTGAAATCACAATGTTCTCTTCGGATTTCTACCTGTACTGGGGTGATGGTGAAGAAGAATATTCCTTGCCGAGAGTCTATGATGATCCGGATCATCTGATTATGGATGGCGAGCTGGAAGATGAATATGATTTAGGCAGCGGTGAGGAAATCTCCGGATATCTGATCTATGAAGTGCCGGAAGATACATACGCATTCCTTGTCAGTGCGGAAGACATCTATACAAACTCTGACGGAGAAGAATTCTACGGCGACTTCTATGATGTCTATGCAGAAACTGAATAAAACAAAGAATCGAGAATAAAAATTCTCGATTTTTTTATCAGTTTCCAAATCGTACAATCTGTACTAAAAAAACCATATCTTTACCCTATACCGGATATTGATATGGTTTTTTCTTTTATTTGAAATATTCTACAGCACCCTTGAAGATCAGATCCTGCGGGTTTTGATCCGGGATGTTGACATACAGGTTGTCACCGGATCTTTCCGAATGTCCCATTTTACCGAATATTCTTCCATCTTTTGAAGTAATGCCTTCAATCGCATAAACGGAATCATTCGGATTATAACGGATATTCGTTGTCGGCGTACCATCAAGATCAACATACTGTGTTGCAATCTGACCATTCTGGATCATTTCATCCAGAACTTCCTTCTCTGCCACAAATCTGCCTTCTCCATGGGAGATCGCTACTGTATGCACTTCATTCAGATCTGCATACTTTAACCATGGTGACTTGTTGGAAACAACCTTTGTATGAACAAGCATGCTCTGGTGTCTGCCGATTCTGTTGAATGTCAATGTCGGACAGTGTGCATCGGTTTCAATGATCTTTCCATACGGAACAAGACCGAGCTTGACCAATGCCTGGAATCCGTTACAGATACCGCACATCAGCCCTTCACGATTCTCTAACAGATCTTCTACTTCCTTCCTGATCTTCGGATTGCGGAAGAATGCAGTAATGAATTTTCCGGAGCCTTCCGGTTCATCACCACCGGAGAATCCGCCCGGAATCATGATGATCTGGCTGTTTCTGATAGACTGAGCGAAAGCGTCAACGCTCTCTTCAATCTGTTCAGGTGTACGGTTATGAATCACAAAGATTTCTGCTTCTGCACCGTATTTTTCAAATGCTCTGGCTGTATCCCATTCACAGTTTGTACCTGGGAATACCGGAATTAGAACATGTGGTTTTTCTACGGTATAGGAAGCATGAAGGTTCTTTTCCTTCTGACACTGGATTTCAGGAATATCCTGTTCATCCTGTTTGATCAGATACGGGTAAACAGATTCAAGCTTGCCTTCCCATGCAGCCTGTAATTCAGCCATATCCATGCATCCTTCAGATGTTTCAAAGACATAGTTTTCCTGTGTCTTTCCTAACAGGATTGCATCAATCGGTTCTTCTGTTTCCATAATGAATGCACCGAAATCTCTCGCAAAGAAATCCTTGAATGCTTCATCTGCCTTAAAGCCTAAGCCATTACCCACAAGCATCGCAAATAACTCTTCTGCAACACTCTTCTCAACAACACGGCAGGATTTCACTTTACCGGAAGAGATCAGTTCTTCCGCCTGATCAAATGTATCACTGATACTTGCATAATCCAGTCTTCCGTTCTGTTTTGTTTCAGGTTTTAACAGATACAGATAATGGTCTTTTGCCTGAGCAGTGGAAGAGATGACCTTGCTTGCTTTGGATACAGATACCGCAAAGGAGATTAATGTCGGTGGGACATCGATATCTTCAAATGTTCCGGACATGGAGTCTTTGCCGCCGATTGCAGCGATACCAAGCTTCATCTGTGCTTTTAATGCACCGAGGAGTGCAGACATCGGAGAACCCCATCTCTTCGGATCAGAAGATGTATGTCCGAAGAATTCCTGGAAGGACATCCATGCATGCTTTCTTGTTCCTGAAGCAGCGATAATCTTCGCTAAAGAAGTAATAACTGCATATTGTGCACCAAGATATGGTGATGCGGAAGAAATATACGGATCATAGCCATACGCCATGAGAGAACATGTATCGGTTTCTTTTCCCAATACAGGAATCTTAGCCGCCATTGTCTGCTCCGGTGTCAGCTGGTATTTGCCGCCAAACGGCATCAATACGGTTCCTGCGCCGATTGTGGAGTCAAATCTTTCCACAAGGCCTTTCTGGCTGCATCCGTTGAGGGAAGAGAGTTTTTTCTTTAATGCCTCTTTGAAATCTCCTGTTTCTTCTTCCTGTTTATTCTGGGCAATGATATGCGCATTGGCATATCTCTTCGCACCGTTTGTATTCAGGAATGCTCTGGAAACATCGACAACCTTCCGGCCTTCCAGTTCCATTACCAGTCTTGGAGATTCGGTTACTTCTGCAACAATTGTAGAATCCAGGTTTTCCTGATCCGCAAGTTTGCGGAAATGATCTGCATCTTCTTTTGCACAGACAACTGCCATTCTTTCCTGTGATTCAGAAATTGCTAACTCCGTGCCATCCAGACCTTCATATTTCTTCGGTACAAGGTCAAGATTAATTAACAGGCCATCAGCCAGTTCACCGATCGCAACGGAGACACCGCCTGCACCGAAGTCATTACAACGTTTGATCAGACGTGTTGCTTCCGGATTACGGAATAATCTCTGCAGTTTTCTTTCTTCAGGAGCATTACCTTTCTGTACTTCTGCACCGCATGTTTCCAAAGATTCGATGGTATGAGACTTAGAGGAACCTGTTGCACCACCGCATCCGTCACGGCCTGTTTTACCGCCTAACAGAATGACAATGTCACCCGGCTGCGGTCTTTCCCTGACAACGTTTTCCTGTGGAGCAGCAGCGATAACACCGCCGACTTCCATACGTTTTGCGACATATCCCGGATGATAGATCTCATGAACATGTCCCGTTGCCAGACCGATCTGGTTACCATAGGAACTGTATCCTGCTGCTGCAGTTGTAACGATCTTTCTCTGCGGAAGCTTGCCCTTCATCGTTTCTTCGATCGGCTTTAACGGATCAGCTGCACCGGTAACACGCATCGCCTGATAGACATAGCTTCTGCCGCTTAACGGGTCTCTGATTGCACCGCCAAGACATGTAGCGGCACCACCGAACGGTTCGATTTCGGTAGGATGGTTATGTGTTTCATTCTTAAACATCAATAACCAGTCTTCTTCTTTTCCTTCCACATCCACTTTGATCTTAACAGAGCAGGCATTGATTTCTTCGGATTCATCAAAGTCTGTCAGTTTTCCGGCTTTCTTTAAAGCCTTTGTACCGATTGTTGCAAGATCCCATAAAGAGATCGGTCTTTCTTTATCGGTATAGATCTTCTTTCTCAGTTCAATGTAGTTATCAAATGTTTCTTTGATTTCATCATCATCGATCTGAATATCTTCCAGGATTGTATTAAATGTTGTATGACGGCAATGATCCGACCAGTATGTATCGATGACACGAATCTCTGTAATTGTCGGATTTCTCTCTTCTTCATTTTTGAAGTAGTCCTGTAAGAAGGCAAGATCTGCTTCATCCATAGCCAGTCCCATGGATTTGCGCATTTCTTTTCTGCCCTCTTCATCCATTTCAATAAAACCTTCCACCTGCTCCAGAAAATCCGGTTTCGGGAATGTCTGAAGAATGGTCTCAGGCTTTTCCAGCTTTGCCTTACGGGATTCGACAGGGTTGATTAAGGCATCTTCAATCTTGGCCTTGTCTTCTTCTGTCAGAGTACCCTTGATGTAGTAAATTCTTGCTGTTTTAACATTCGGTCTCTGTTTGCATGTAGAAAGCTGAATGCACTGTTCACAAGAATCTGCACGCTGATCAAACTGTCCGGGCAGATATTCTACTGCCAATACCCATTCATCCTCTTGCGGTTCCGGTGCAGTTTCATCATAAATATCATCTACCTGCGGTTCCGAGAGGATTGTCAGTCTTGCCTGTTCATAATCTTCTCTGTCAAGATTTTCAAGATCATATCTGTTCAATACACGCACACCCTGAATATGGTCATTGCGCAATACAACTTTCAGATCATTGAAAACACCTTCCGCTTCTACCGCAAATGCTTTTTTCTTTTCTACAAAACAGCGATATACGCTCATGCAGCCTCCTTGATTTTTCTGCCGATGTCCGTTCTATAGTGCATATCCGTAAAAGTGACTTCTTTTACAGCTGCATACGACTGTTCCAGAGCTTCACCCAGGGTATTGCCGATAGCGGTTAAACCAAGGACTCTGCCGCCGTTTGTATAGAACTTTCCGTCTTCTTTCTTCGTGCCGGCATGATATACGATCACGCCCTGATGTTGTCCGTTTTCATCTAATCCGTGAATTTCATAACCCTTTTTATAGCTTTCCGGATATCCGCCGCTGGCTTCAATGACACAGGCACAGGCTTTGTCTGACCATTCCACCTCTGTCTCTTCGAGTGTGCCTTCTCTTGTCGCTTTCATGATCTTGAAAAGATCACTCTTTAATAACGGCAGTACTACCTGTGTTTCCGGATCACCGAAACGGCAGTTATATTCAACAGCCTTCGGTCCTTCCTTTGTCAGCATCAGACCGAAGTAGAGGCATCCCTTAAAGGTTCTGCCTTCTTTTGCCAAGGCCTGAATCGTAGGAACAAAGATCTCATCCATGCATCTCTGGGCAATTTCCGGAGTATAGAACGGTGAAGGAGCGATTGTTCCCATGCCGCCTGTATTTAAGCCTTCGTCATTGTCGTTAGCACGTTTATGATCCATGGAGGAAACCATCGGTTTGATTGTGTTTCCATCGGTAAACGCCAATACACTGACTTCAACACCTGTCATGAATTCTTCCACGACAACCTGGTTTCCGGAATCACCGAATGCCTTGTCAATCATCAGTTCTTTTAAAGCTTCTTCCGCTTCTTTTTCATTCTGTGCAATCAATACACCTTTTCCCAAAGCCAGTCCGTCTGCCTTGACGACTGCCGGATACTGATTCTTTTCTTTGATGTAAGCCATCGCTTTATCCGGTTCATCAAAGATTTCATAAGCCGCTGTAGGAATGGAATATTTCTTCATCAGGTCTTTGGAGAATGCTTTGGAAGCTTCGATAATCGCCGCTTTCTTATTCGGTCCGAAACAAGGGATACCCTTTTCTTCCATAGCATCTACCATGCCCATCGCTAACGGATCATCCGGTGTAACAACACAGAAATCCACCTGTTTTTCCAAAGCCAGTTTTACCATGCCTTCGATATCTGTCGCTTTGACATTGATGCATTCTGCATCTGCGGATATACCGCCATTGCCCGGTGCACAGATCATCTCTGTGACTTCCGGACTCTCTTTTAATTTGCGGATCACAGCGTGTTCACGTCCGCCGGATCCTACCACAAGAATTCTCATAGATATACCTCTTAGTGATGGAATAAACGTACACCGTTGAATACCATTGTGATACCGTAACGATCGCATGTCTCGATGACATTGTCATCACGGATGGATCCGCCCGGCTGAGCAATGTAAGCAACACCGCTCTTATGTGCTCTTTCAATGTTGTCGCCAAACGGGAAGAATGCATCAGAACCAAGAGATACACCGCTCATCTGATCCAGCCAGGCTCTCTTTTCTTCCTTTGTGAAGACTTCCGGCTTTTCATCAAAGAACAGCTGCCATGTGCCTTCTCTGAGTACATCATCATAATCTTCAGAGATGTATACATCGATTGTGTTATCGCGGTCTGCTCTGCGGATATCCTTCTTAAACGGAAGGTTCAGAACTTTCGGATTCTGTCTCAGCCACCAGTTGTCAGCCTTGCCGCCTGCAAGTCTTGTGCAATGTACACGGGACTGCTGTCCTGCACCGACACCGATTGCCTGTCCGTTCTTTGCATAAGCAACAGAGTTGGACTGTGTATATTTCAATGTGATCAAAGCGATCTTCAGATCACGGATTGCTTCTTCAGGAAGATTCTTTTCCTTTGTGACGACATTTGTGAAAAGGGAATCATCAATCTTGATTTCATTTCTTCCCTGTTCAAAGGTAATACCGAAAACCTGTTTTCTTTCCAGCTGTGCAGGTACATAATCCGGATCCATCTGGATGACATTGTAGTTTCCGTTTCTCTTGGACTTGAGAATTTCCAATGCTTCTTCTGTATAGCCGGGTGCGATAACGCCATCGGAAACTTCCTTCTTGATTAAAAGTGCAGTGTCCTTGTCACAGATATCGGACAGAGCTGCAAAATCACCATAAGAGCTCATACGGTCTGCACCTCTGGCTCTTGCATATGCACAAGCAATCGGGGAAAGTTCCTGATCACCGGTAAAGTAAATCTGTCTTTCCACTTCACTTAACGGAAGGCCTACTGCTGCCCCTGCCGGGGAAACATGCTTGAAGCTTGCTGCTGCAGGCATGCCTGTAGCTTCTTTTAATTCCTTGACAAGCTGCCAGCTGTTCAATGCATCCATGAAGTTGATATAGCCCGGTCTGCCGTTTAAAACAGTTACAGGAAGTTCGCCTTCTTCCATGAAGATGCGGGATGGTTTCTGATTCGGATTACAGCCGTATTTTAATGCAAGTTCTTTCATGATTTCCTCCTATTTCTCGTTTTTATTGTAGATGATTGTTTCTGTTTCGCCTGTTTCGATGTTGATGGAACGGATAAACAGGGAGACCTTGTTAGCGGGGTTTAATGCTTCCCATACATTTTCAGCAAACTGATCCAGCGGTTCTTTCACCATTTCAAACAGGACCGGTTCTCCTTCGAAGGAAGGAATCGGATTGCCGTTTTCTGCATATGTATGAATGATATGGCCGCATCCCGGCAATTCATCGTTATAATCATAGAATTGTCTGAGGGTGCTGTCCGGATTTCCGTTTTCACTCTTCAGAATGGATAAGGAATAGTTTCCGCCTTTGACAATACCGGAAATTCTCGGTGTATAGTTAGGTGCATCCGGTTCAAATGTTCTTGTACGCAATGCATCTTCAAATGTTTTTCCTTCTTCCAATGCATAATAGATCGTATCCGTCTGATCACCGTTTGTGACGATTGTCGTATCTTTATAAACTCTGACAGGTGCATAGATAATCAGGGAAGGATCAACCATCTTTGATGGATCGAAAGCTTCTGTACGGATGCCGTCATTTTCTTCCACAAATACACGGTTTCTGCTGTTTTCACTTCTTCCCATGATAAAGTAAGCAATTCTGATCTTTTTTCCGCATGGTGTTTTGCCGATTGCAATTCCTCTGCCCGGGTATTCGTTTTGTCTTAAATAGTCGTAAAGATTTACTGCCTGCATGATTTTTCCTCCTCTATCTGTTTTTCCAGCATTCTTGCTGCCTGCGGAAGCAGAATCCATTCCGCTTCCTCCATGACTCGTTTCTGTAAAATCTCCGGTGTATCACCATCCTGCACATATACCGCCTTCTGCAGAAGAATTCTGCCGCCGTCGGGAATCTCGTTGACAAGATGCACTGTGGCACCTGTCACTTTTACGCCTCTTTTCAAAGCTTCCTCATGCACTTTTAAGCCATAATAGCCCTTGCCACAGAAGGAAGGAATCAAAGACGGGTGCACATTCAGAATCCTTTCAGGATATGCCTTGATCACTTCTTCTCCCAATATGCTTAAGAAGCCTGCAAGAATGACCATGTCAATCTCATTTTCCTTAAGTATTCTGACAATTGCCTGATCATATTCCGCTTGTGAAGAGAACTGTTTTCTGCCGCATACAACTGAAGGAATACCTGCTTTTGCAGCTCTTTCCAATGCATAAGCATCACTTCTGGAAGAAAGCACAAGATCAATGTGGATTCCCTGGTCAATCAATGCCTGCAGGTTTGTTCCTCCCCCGGATACAAATACCGCTTTTTTTACCATATTCAATCCTCAATGATGACAGAGTGATCGCCTTTTTCCATATGACCGATCACATAAGCATCGATACCGTCTTCCTTCAGGGAGTTCAGGATTGTATCCTTTTCGCTTTCATCTGCAATCAGAACCATTCCGATACCCATGTTGAATGTATTGAACATATCATGTTCGGGAATATTGCCCTTTTCCTGAATCAGCTTGAAGATTTCCAATACCGGCCAGCTTCCCTTTTTAACCACTGCATTCAGTTCTTTTCCATATGCTCTCGGCAGATTCTCATAGAATCCTCCCCCTGTAACATGGGCGATGGATTTCACCTTTGCCTTTTCCAGTACATTTAATACCGGTTTGACATAGAGCTTTGTCGGTGTCAGCAATGCTTCTCCCAGAGGTTTTCCCAGGCGGTCTGCATATTGATTTAAGGATTCACCCTTTTCGATGTCAAAGACCTTTCTGACAAGGGAGAAACCATTGGAATGCACACCGGATGAAGCAAGTCCGATGATGACATCCCCTTCCTGTACATCTTCCTTATTGAGGATCTTTTCTTCATCAACGATACCTACACTGAATCCGGCAAGATCATATTCTTCAACAGGCATCATGCCCGGATGTTCTGCCGTTTCACCACCGATCAAAGCACAACCGGATTCAACACATCCGTCTGCAACACCTTTAACAATGGAGGTAATCTTCTCAGGAATATTTTTGCCACAGGCAATATAGTCCAGAAAAAACAGAGGTTTTGCACCTGTACAGATGATGTCGTTGACACACATTGCGACACAGTCAATACCGACTGTATCATGTTTGTCCAGCATGAATGCAAGTTTGACTTTTGTCCCTACACCGTCTGTGCCGGAGACAAATACAGGCTTTTTCATGCCCTGCATATTCGGAATGAACATGCCGCCGAATCCGCCGATATCATCTGCCACACCTTCGATCTTTGTTCTTGCCACATGGGACTTCATCAATTCCACTGCTTTATAGCCTGCAGTGACATCCACACCGGCTTCTTTGTAACTGTTACTGTAACTTTTATCCATTTTGTCTCTCCCTGATGGTTTCCTGCAGTTTTGCATCTTTCTTTAAGACACCGTCTCTTTGTTTATCTTTGTCCGCCTGAATTTTCTTCATCAGATCTTCATCTGACAAAGCAAGAATTCTTGCAGCCAGGTAGGCAGCATTCTTTGCACCGTCAATTGCTACGGAAGCAACCGGAATGCCGCTTGGCATCATGACGGTTGACAACAATGCATCGACCCCTTCCAAAGCTGCCGATTTCAGAGGAATGCCGATTACCGGCAAGGTTGTGTGAGCAGCAATTACACCGGCTAATGCAGCGGACATGCCTGCTCCGGCAATGATTACACCAAATCCGTTTTCATAAGCTTTCTCTGCAAATTCCGATACTTCATTTGGCGTACGGTGTGCAGAATAGATATGTGCTTCGTAAGGAATACCATATTCTTCCAATGCACCGAATGTTTTTTGCATGACAGGAAGGTCGCTGTCGCTTCCCATAATGACTGCTACTTTTTTCATCTTATCCTCCTTTTTAAGAAAAAATCAGCCTCTAGGTATCCTAAAGGCTGATGATATTTTCCGCATAAAAACGTCTTCTGTTGATACTGAATCCTGCAATTGAAAGTATTTTACCCATATATGTCATACTACCATCCTTCCAATCTCATCAAAAGACTTTATTATGTTAGTAAAAAATAGGGAAAAAGTAAAGAATTACTTGCATTTCTTCCTTATAGTTTCATGAATGTTTCATACATGTGATTACAGTTTGCAGACATTGACCGGCTGATTGTGCAAGTAAGCGTATACATTATCAAATACGATCTTTGCACGCCTCTCCATTGCTTCCTCGGAGATAAATGCCTGATGTGGTGTTAACAACGTATTTTTCGCATGCAATAAAGGATAATCTGCCGGGATCGGCGGTTCCATATCATAGACATCGATACATGCAAAAGCGAGTTCATCATTGTTCAATGCATCTGCAAGTGCAGCATTGTCTACAATCGGACCTCTTGCACAGTTGATAAACAAAGCACTCTTTTTCATCAAGGCAATCTTCTCTTTTGAGATTAACCCTTTTGTCTGTGCATTATTCGGAAGATGCAGAGAAACAATATCACTTTCAGACAATACTTCATCCAAAGATTTATATGTGATGCCAAGATCGATTGCTTCCTGTTTCTGAC
>JAFYCG010000281.1 GCA_017539825.1 Solobacterium sp.
ACAAAAAGATATTATGAATTTCGGGGGTAAAAAATGGAAAGCTTGTTGTATCCATGCATAAATGCATGCAGAAAATCAGTTTGTCTTGACGGTTTATGGAAAATGCAGTTTGATCCGTCTTCCTGCGGAAAAGAAAGCGGATGGATGAATGGTCTTCCGGATTCTTTCTCCATGCCTGTTCCCGGCAGCTTTGCAGATCTCTTTACAGAAAAAGAATACAGGGATTATTGCGGAGACTTCTGGTATGAAACAAAATTCTTCCTGGAAAAACAGGAAGGGAAAGAGATTTACCTGCGTTTCGGCAGTGTAACGCATCGCGCAGAAGTATATGTAAACGGAAAATATGCCGGAGCTCACGAAGGCGGTTTTACACCGTTTGTCATCAATATCACAGATCTTGTTACACAGGATGCAAGAAACAGGATTGTTGTTAAAGTGAATAATGAGCTGAATGAGACATCCATTCCCTGTGGTGCTACAGCGGTTCTTTCCGATGGCAGAAAGATTGCCAAACCGTATTTTGATTTCTTCAATTATTCAGGCATCCAGAGAAGTGTCTATCTTGTCTTTGTACCGAAAGAATCCATACTGGATTATGATACTGTTGTTACTCTTGAAGGAACTGATGCAAGGGTAGATTATGCAATACAGACAAGCGGAAGTCATGAAGTTGTGACAGAGATTTTTGACCGCAAAGGTAACAAAGTCGCTGAAAACAAGGGAAAAGAAGGTGCTTTATTCATAGAAAATGCCCACTTATGGAACCTGGATGATCCGTATCTTTACAGTATCGTATTCCGCATTGTGGATGGGGATCAGGATATAGATAAATATCCTGCAAGACTGGGAATCCGAACAATTCAGGTACAGGGGAAAAAGATCCTTCTCAATGGGGAAGAAATCTATCTGAAAGGTTATGGCAAGCATGAAGATTTTGAAGTGATTGGCCGTACTTTTAACTATTCTGTTGCAAAGAGGGATTTTGCCCTCATGAAATGGTCCGGTGCAAACTGTTTCCGTACCAGCCATTATCCTTATGCAGAAGAGTGGTATCAGATGGCAGATGAAGAAGGCATTCTGATTATTGATGAAGTTCCTGCAGTGGGCATGATGCGTTCACTGATGAACTTTGCGGCAGCCGGAGCTGGTGGAAAAGATACCCGTTTCTTTATGGCGGATATTGTACCGCAGCTGCAGGAGAACCACAAACAGGCAATCAGGGAAATGATTCAAAGGGATAAAAATCATCCATCGGTCATCGCCTTCAGCATCTTCAATGAACCCGAAACAACATATCAGGAAGCATATGATTACTTTAAACCGTTATTTGATTATGCCAGGACTCTGGACAGGCAGAACAGGCCGTTAACCGGAGCATTATTGGTCAACAGTACTCCGGATAAGTGCTGTTGCCATACATTATGTGATTTCATCAGTCTGAACCGCTACTATGGCTGGTATATTGCCGGCGGTCCGGATCTGCCTGAAGCGGAAAAGGCTTTCCGCAGAGAAATGGATGCATGGAATACCGTCTGTGAAAATAAGCCGCTGATCTTTACGGAATTCGGTGCGGATACTTCTGCATTTGAACATAAGCTGCCATCCGTCATGTGGAGTCAGGAATACCAGAATGAATACTATGAAATGAATTTCAGAGTTATGGACAGCTATGATTTCGTTAAAGGGGAACTGGTATGGAATTTCGCTGACTTTCAGACAACAGAAGGCATCATGCGTGTTAACGGCAATAAAAAAGGCATTTTCACCAGAAACAGACAGCCGAAGGATGCTGCTTTTCTGCTGAAAAAGCGCTGGGAAACAAAGTCATAAAAAAGGGATCGGTTATCTGCCGATCTCTTTTGCTCTGTCGATGCATTTCTGGTTTGCTGAATGAACGATTTCTTCAAGGTTGCGGTTTTTGAGTTCAGTGATCGCTTCAATGGTTGTTCCGCCTTTGGAACATACTTCATTGATAAACTGATCAATCGGTGTATTGACATTCTGCTGTAATAACTTCGCAGAACCGATAAAGGTCTGAACGATCAGTTCACGGGCAGCTCTGTCATCAATTCCTCTTGCAACAGCGTCATTCATGATGCACTGGATATAGTAGTAAACATATGCAGGAATGCTTCCGGATACAGCGACGATATTATCCATCTTATCTTCCGGGATTGTCTTTGTGACACCCATGGAATTAAACAGCTGGAAGACAAAGTCATATTCATCGGCTTTGCATTTTTCGTTTTTGCATAAAGCGGTAGCACCTTCATTGATCTGAAGAGGGGTGTTCGGCATAGCACGGATAATCGGGATATCGCCCAGTTTATCCTGCAGATAGGACATGGATACACCGGTGACAATGGACAGCAGACAGTCAATTTGCGCACCTTTTAGGTTTTCCAAAGCTTTGTCGACGACCTGCGGTGTGACAGCCAGAAGGACGATGTGTGACTGTCTGGCTAATTCCTGTTCATTCTCCAGGACTTTGAACCCTTCTCTCTGACAGACTTTCTGTACGGCAAGATCCGGATCATAAACAGCAATCTGATATCTTTCCAGATATTCCTTGCGTACTGCACCTCTGGCAATGGCCATTCCCATATGGCCACAGCCGATTAATCCCATATGAAATTCTTTATAGGTTTTCATCTGATTTCTCCTTTTCCTGTTAACAGATATGTATAAGTTGTTAATTCTCTTAATCCCATCGGTCCTCTGGCATGAAGCTTCTGTGTACTGATTCCGATTTCAGCACCTAAGCCGAATTCAAATCCATCGGTAAAACGGGTGGAAGCATTGTGATAAATACATGCTGCATCAATGCTCTGCATAAACAAATCGGCATTTTCCTGATTTTCCGTAACGATGCATTCACTGTGCTTTGTGCTGTATTTCTGTATGTGAGAAATTGCCTCATTGACATCTTTGACAACTTTCAGATTCATTTCCAGTCTGTTATATTCAACATACCAGCAATCTTCATCTGCCTGATCAATGTCATTGCAGATAGAACATGCTTTTTCATCACCGTGAATGGTGACACCGTTCTCTTTCAGTGCTTTGACGATCAACGGCAGGAATACATCTGCGATACCTTCATGGACAAGCAATGTTTCCATAGCGTTACATACACTCGGACGGCTGCATTTTGCGTTGACGGCAATATGCGGCAAGGA
>JAFYCG010000282.1 GCA_017539825.1 Solobacterium sp.
AATAAAGGATTTTCCAGCTGCCTGGTTATTGTGTTCTGGGGAGAATCCTGAAATCACTCCGGAAAAATCATAGTACTACGACGGAAGACGGGTTTGGCAATCATGAACTTTTCCATTGTTTTGTTCTTGCGGGAAGCTTCTGTCATTATATGATGGTATTCCAATATCTTGCCTGAAATATCCGCATGAATCTGCTATAGTAATTGTATAAGCTCGTACAGGAGGTTAATATGTTCAGGGCATTATTGGATTTAGGCAACAATTACGCAAAGGAAAGTTCATGGAAAGACTTTGCACTTACAAAATTCTGTTTGTTCTCGATGGGGCTGATCGCAGGTACACAGGTACCTGAAAAATATAAAAAGCCTGTGATCGGTACAGCAGCTTCCGTCTTTGCGATTACATATGTTACTCTTATGGCAAAGGTATTCCGTATCGCTTTTCAGGATAAAGGATAAAAAAACATCTGATGAGTCAGATGTTTTCTTATAGCTTTTCAAATTGTCTGATATTCATGACAAAGACCGTTGCACCGCCGGCATTGATTTTTAACGGAACACCATTGTCACTTTCTGATCCCATGTAGGATGCATCCGGGTTGACTTTTTCAGCTCTTTGTTTTGCATTGGCAGCAATGATTTCAATGCATTCATCCACTTTATCGTCATCTGTTCCGATTAATATTGTCGTATTGCCGGCACGAAGGAATCCGCCTGTTGTTGATAAACGTGTCATATAGAATTTTGCTTTGGATAAAGCGGAAGCTACAGCAGAGGTGTCTTCCTTTGATATAATTGCCATGATTAATTTCATAAAAGAAATCTCCTTTTTTATTGTCACATTCATTGTATCATGTTTTCGTATAATCAGAGCAGAAAATCATAGATGAATTGATATTTTCATGAAAGAATCATTTGTTTAGGAAAGTTTTTTCCCGATTTTATCCGGATGTAAAAAGTATTGTTTTTCTTTTGATGAACTGATGATAAATACCTTGTGATTTTGATTGTTTCGTGGCATACTTCCATTAAGGAATCAGAGGTGATCTTTTATGAGATTTGTAGATATCATTGAAAAGAAGGCGGACGGAGGAGCCTTGTCAAAAGAAGAAATCCGGCAGATGATTGAAGGGTATGTTTCAGGAGAAATACCGGACTATCAGATGAGTGCCATGGCCATGGCAATCCTGCAGCGGGGAATGAATGATGAAGAGACCGCAGAGCTGACATTATCCATGATGCATTCCGGAGATGTGGTTGATCTTTCGGCATTGCCGGGAGTCAAACTGGATAAACACAGTACAGGCGGCGTAGGGGATACCACAACCCTTGTCGTTGCACCGTTAGTTGCTGCATGCGGCGGAACAGTGGCAAAGATGTCAGGCAGAGGACTTGGTCATACCGGCGGTACATTGGATAAGCTTGAATCCATACCGGGTACCAGTGTTGAAATCGACATGGACCGATTCTTTTCGATCGTGAAAGACAACGGGGTTGCCGTCATCGGGCAGACCGCAAATCTTGTTCCGGCAGACAAGAAGCTGTATGCTTTGCGTGATGTTACAGCGACAGTGCGCAGCATTCCGCTGATT
>JAFYCG010000283.1 GCA_017539825.1 Solobacterium sp.
AGAGCATGCTCAAGTTTTTTGGTCATTCTGGTCCCTGGTTCAAGCCAGAGGCCTTTTACTTTCAGGATGTTATTTTCGATGACCGGTTCAATCCTGCCGATGAATCTGTCATTAAACAATATCGGAAGCACATAGTATCCGAATTTTCTTTTTTGGGCAGGTACATAGATTTCCCATGTATAATCAAAATCAAACAATTTCTTAATGAGGTTTCTGTCCCATAACATCGGATCAAGCGGTGCTAAGAATTCACAACGGTTCCGGGTGGATTTGTTTTCGGCCTCTTCCAGCAATTCCATATCAGAAGAAAGAAGATAAAAGGGTGAAGCGATTCCTTCCACATATACTTCTATGATTTTATTTTCTGCTAATAAGGAATGAAACGCATCATTTCTCATCTGTGGATCCAGTTTCCAGATGCCTAAAAAAGCCGTGGAATTCTTATTCCAAAGTAATCCTGCAGCACCGATTCTTCTCAGAATTCTCCATTTGATATGTTCAAAATCATCAGGGAAAGGGTCCTCTGCATGAAGGATCTCTTTTGGAATATATCTTTCGGAAAGGTCGTAATACTTTCTTGTGCCTTCTTTATGATGAATAATCAGTTCACCGGCTGTATAGAGCTGTTCGAGAACAGAACGGGAAGCTTTTACTGGTTTTCCGTTCCAGTTACCGCTCCAGTGAATGGAGGAATGCCATTGAATACTACCTTCTATGGGTAAGGAAGCAGAACTGACAGGACCGTGTTTTTGAATATATTCTTTTGCCTGCATTGAGATATCTCCAAGTCCCTCAAAACGGTTTCCGTTCTTTTGGCAAAGATTCCTGTATCTTTGAAAATAAGGCCAGTCCTGTACAGGAATAATTGATAATTCCTTGTCGAAATAATCCACCAGCTTTCTGTCTTTATAAAGCAGATTGTATAAATCCTTCTTCTGAAAGTTTTTGACTCTTGACTGCAATGTCAGTTCAGCATTTTTGCCGATGACATCAATCGGATCATACTGTATGCATCCGGCCTGTATGATATAATCCAAAGCACCTTGTTTTTTGGCAAAGATGTATTCTCCGCATAATCCCTGTTTAAGTAATATAAATTTTCTTGCATGCTGAGTGGTTATGGTTTTCATGTTAAATCCTCGGCACCATTATACCAAATCATCGAATACATCTTCGCATCTTTGTGTATGATTCAAATATTTAGACTGGTAAAATCCGGCAAAGTCATTTATAGTATCTATCGAGGTTATTTTTATGGATGAGAGTAAGAAGAGCGGCATATCCGCAAAAACATATGTGTTGATTGTGATTGCCATTGCAGCAATCGGTGTCTTGATCATGACTTTGACAAATGGAAAAGAATTGCAGGGCAATGCATGCGGTGTCAACTACCAGAGCCCTTTCGGACAGCAGCAGACAGCGATGTGGATTGATGTCGACAGTTTAAGAGCAGCTTCATTAATTGCCAATTTTGAAGCGGAAATTCCTGAAAACCCGCAGCCGGATCTTTATCCGAATACAAACTTCAGAGCTTTTACAAACGTCGTCATCGAGGAATGGTTTACCAATGATGCCGGAGAGGAGGGCGTTCGTTTCTCGAAGGCTTATACATGTGATGGCAGTGAACTGTATGAGCCGAATGTGACTTTCAGAAGCACCAATATCGTGGATGTAGGAGGTCTGGAAGTGACTGAAAGAGGAGATGGGGAAACAGTCTCCATGGCTTCCTGGAGTATCGGAGAATACAGTTATTCCGTTCTTGCATTGAAAACACCTCTTGAAAAAGATGTACTTGAAGAACTGGTTAAAGAAATGAAATAAGGAATGCCTTGCAAAAGGCATTTTTAATAGCAATATTTTACGTAATATTATTCGTAAAATATTGTTTTTATCTATGGGGTTACTTATAATTATAGGGAGAAGGAGGGAATATAATGACAACAATTAATCCTGTTTCTGATTTGAGAAATTATAATTCTGTCTTGGAAAAAGTATCAGAGGGATCTCCTGTTTACCTGACTGTTAACGGCAGGGGGAGATTCACCATTCGTGATATAAAAGATGATGAAGAATTTGAAAAAACAAAAGCTATGCTGAAACTGATGTGTGAGCTGAATACAGGCAAAATCGCAGGAGAGGAAGAGGGATATGTTTCATCATCTGATGTAAGAGCATATTTCCGTAACAAGAAAAATGAAATATGAAATTGCCTATTCGCCTAAAGCAATAGAGGATCTGGAGAGGGTATGGAGTGAGGTTCTCAAAGCATCCGGCGATTATCAAACAACAGAAGAATATATAGATGCTTTGATGAATAAGGTTGAACAAAAAGCAGAGTTTCCTAAATCCGGCTCCCCTTTATATTATGAAGACCTGTTCACAGGGTATTATTATGTATTTTATAAAGCATATAAAGTGTTTTACAGGGTAGAGAAAGACAGATTGCTCATTGACGGAGTTCTCTACTCTAAAAGTGATTATCTGCGCATTCTGAAGCTTGATTAAATGCCTGAATATCACTTATACCGGTGAAAACGGATTACAAATGCCTTGTAAAAGGCATTTCTTTAAATTCTTTTTCATGGTAATATTTCCATGTTTGTTTATAATATGTAAGATTAAAGGAATGCTTATGAAAATTATTGAAGTAGAAAATCTGAATTTTTCTTACAGTGAAGAAGTAAAGACGATACAGGATGTATCCTTTTCCATTGAAAAGGGTACTTATACAACCATTATCGGGCATAACGGAAGCGGAAAATCAACCATTGCCCGTCTTCTGGCAGGGTTGCTGGAAAAGGAAAGCGGAACCATTAAGATCGACGGCATGGAGCTGAATATGGAAAATCTTCCGAAGATCCGCAACAGGATCGGCATTGTTTTCCAGAATCCGGACAACCAGTTTATCGGTTCCACTGTTCGTGATGATATTGCTTTTGGCCTTGAGAATCATTGTGTTCCGCAGGAACAGATGGATGATATCATCAATGAGAATGCTGCAAGAGTCAGGATGACAAAATATCTGGATAAAGAACCGACCCATCTCAGCGGCGGCCAGAAACAGAGAGTGGCGATTGCCGGCGTATTGGCAATGAAACCGAATATATTGATTTTTGATGAAGCTACCAGCATGCTGGATCCTCAGGGTAAAGATGAGATCAAAAAGGTTATTATGGATCTGCATAAGGAAATCGGTCTGACCATTTTATCGATCACCCATGATATTGATGAAGTTGCACACAGTGATTATGTGTTAGCCCTGGACAGCGGAAGACTGGCGATGCAGGGTACGCCTCATGAAGTATTTGCGGATGAAAGGAAGATCAGGGCGATTCAGCTCGATACGCCTTTCAGCATGAAAATGGGCGATTTTCTGCATCAGCACGGAGTAGAAGTGGAAAAACATCTGACAATGGAAGGACTGGTGAAAGAATTATGTCAATATCGTTCGAACATGTAAGCCATATCTATTCCAAAGGCACGCCTTATGAATACAAGGCATTGACAGATATCAATCTGGAAATAGAAGAAGGAAAGATGACAGCGGTCATCGGACAGACCGGATCCGGGAAGAGCACGCTTGTTCAGCATCTGAATGCCCTGCTGTTACCGGAAGAAGGAACCATTCATATTTTGGATCGTGTGATCACTGCAGGAGAAAAACCGAAGAAGCTGAAATCCCTGAGAGGAGATGTAGGGCTGGTTTTCCAGTTTCCCGAATATCAGCTTTTTGAAGAAACCGTATTAAAAGATGTTGCCTTTGGCCCAAAGAATTTCGGTGTTCCGGAAGAGGAAGCACAGAAAAAGGCAAAACAGGCTTTGCGTCTTGTCGGCTTGCCGGAAGATGTTTATGAAAAAAGTCCGCTGGAATTAAGCGGCGGACAGAAGAGAAGAGTAGCCATTGCGGGAATTCTGGCGATGAATCCGAAGGTGCTTGTTCTGGATGAGCCTACCGCAGGTCTTGATCCCAAAGGTGCCGTATCTATGATGAGCCTGTTCTGGGATCTGAATAAAAAACACGGCAAGACAATTCTGATTGTCACCCATGACATGGAACATGTCTTCCATTATTGTGACAATGTTGTTGTCATGGCTGATGGCAGGGTTTCTTTACATACGAATGTCAAAGAATTCTTCAAAGATACCTCTTTATGCAAGGGACTGAATATTCTTCCTCCGGCATTGTTAAGGATGAAAGATCTTTTGAAAGAAAACGGATTTGATGTACCGGAAGACGTCATGGACGAAACCGCATTGGCTAAATGCATTGCAAGGCAGGTGAAGAAAAATGGGTAATATAACATTAGGCAGATATATACCGCTGGATTCTCCTGTCCATAAAATGGATCCGAGGGCTAAGATTATGGCAATGCTGCTGGTGCTGATTTCGATCTTTTTTCCGGCAGGATGGACAGGTTATGCCATTATTTTTGTTGCGGTAGCAGGTGTGATCATTCTTTCAAAACTGAGTTTCAAGTTCATATGGAAAGCGATGAAACCCATGCTGTTTATGCTGGTGTTCCTGTTATTCATCAATATCTTTTTCACAAAGACTGGAGATCTATGGCTTGAAATCGGTAATTTTACCATTTACAGTGATGCGATTTTAAATACATTGTATATTGCTGTCAGACTGTTATTGATGATCATGATCACAACAGCACTCACTGCGACCACAAAACCCCTGGATATGACTTTAGGTATTGAGGATCTTTTGACACCTTTTAAAAAGATCCATGTCCCGGCACATGAGATAGCCATGCTGATCAGTATTGCCTTGCGTTTTATTCCCGATCTGATTGAAGAAACGGAAAGAATTATCAAGGCACAGGAATCCAGAGGTGTGGATTTGAGAGAAGGAAAGTTTTCGGAAAAAATCATGGCAATCTTATCCCTGATTGTTCCTCTGTTTGTTTCCGCTTTCCAAAGAGCAGAGGATCTAGCCAATGCCATGGAGGCCAGAGGCTATGCACCGGGAGAAAAAAGAACAAGGTACAAAGTGCTGAAGATGCATATGCGTGACTACATTCTGCTTCTTGGTGCAGCTGCAATACTGACAGGAATGATCCTGTTAGCGTATTTCTTATGAAAAGATACAAATGCACCGTCGCTTATGTAGGGGCGGATTATGAAGGATGGCAGTCACAGAAAAACAAGAGGACTGTACAGGAAAAAATAGAAGAAGCGATTTCTGTGATTACACAGGAAAAGACAAATATTGTGGCTTCGGGCAGAACAGATGCAGGTGTTTCGGCAAGAGGACAGGTGTTTCACTTTGATACGGAAAGGGAAATGGCCGTTCGCAAATGGATGTATGCGATCAACGGCAAGCTTCCCAAAGATATTCATATTGTGGATATGGAAGAGGCTTTTGAGACTTTCCATGCAAGGTATTGTGTGAAGATGAAACAGTATGATTACCGGATTAATCTCGGACAATATGATGTCTTTACAAAGGATATAGCCTATCAGTGTCCGTATGCCCTGGATGTTGAGAAGATGAAGGAAGCATCAAAGTACTTCATCGGCAAGCATGATTTTACTTCTTTCAACGCTACATCATTGGAAGAAAAACAGGATCAGGTCAGAACGGTAAAAGAAATTTCTTTTTCCATGGAAGGAAATATCCTCAAGATCACCTTTCTGGGGAAAGGGTTTTTACGGTATATGGTCAGGATGATGACTGGCCAACTGATTGAAGCAGGAAGAGGAAGAATTTTACCGGAAGACATAAAAAGCATGATGGATAAGAAATCCAAAACAGCTTCATTAAAGAATGCACCGCCACAGGGACTGACCCTGCAGAAGGTATCTTATTTTGAAATTGTTGCTTTATCGGATCAATGCATGATCAGGGAATATCTTGAGGATGATGAAGGATATTGTGATCTTTCGGATCATTACATCATCACAACAAGAAACACCCAGGAGCCTCTTGGTGAAATGATTCTGGATGAAGAATATGCAAAAATACGGGTAGATGATCCGATGAATCATGCTATGGTGAAAGAACTGATTCCGCAGATTCATAAATGGATGGAATACCGGCATAAACAAAGAGAAATTGTTTGGGAGGAGTCATGGAAGTAAGAGATTCATTACGCCTTACACAGACCTGCAGAACAATCGCACAGCTGATGGGATTTGATGCACCGTCAGATGCTGATGAGGCTAATCCTGTTGTCATAGAAACTGCAAGGAATTTCTTTCAGGGTGAAAGGGTTGAAAGAGTACTTCTCTATAATCCGGATGCGATTGCCTTGTGGCTGTATCAGAAATATACAACAAGATTTATCCCTGTGATTCAGGAAACAAATATTGCGATTCCTGTTCTTTCTGTTATGCCTAGTGTGACACCGGTATGTTTTGCCTCCATGTATTCCGGATTAAATCCTCAACAGCATGGTATTCTGGCCTATGTCAAACCTGTATTAACTTGTGATACTTTGTTTGATGCTGCGATTCGTGCAGGGAAGAAGCCGGTAATTATCTCGACAAAGGGAGACAGTATCACTGAGATATTCAAAAAGAGGAATATGACATACATCGAATGTGATACACCGGATGAATGCAATGAAAAGACATTGGAAGTTTTAAAAGAAGATCAGTTTGATGTGGTGCTTTGTTATAACGCAAACTTTGATTCCACCATGCATCGCTATGGACCGGAAGCGGATATATCTTTAGCACAGATCGATCACAACGCCCATGCATTCCAGATGCTTGCTGAAGCGGCAAAGAAAACCTGGGAGGGAAAGAATGCTGTATTCACATTTCTGCCGGATCATGGATGTCATGAAATTGACGGAAATCTTGGAAGCCATGGATTAGACATGGAAGAAGATATGAATATTATCCATTTTTATGGATTTCAGAAAGGATAAAAAATGAACCACTACTACCCAAGCTGCACCTTTAACAGGTTGGATCCTGCCTCAGCTAAAAGCCTAAGAGAATATGCAAAAGAAGCCGGAATGGAAATCAGGGCATGCTGCCACTTTGACAAAACAGAACTGTCAGAAGAAGACATGGCTGTCTATTTCTGTCAGGCATGCAGGGAAACCATCGAGAAAAATGAAAGCCGGAATATCAGTTTCTGGGAGATCCTGGATCAGGATCCGATGTTTGTATTCCCGGACTATGAAGGAAGGGAATTTGTCCTGCAGGATTGTTACAGGGACAGAAATCATCCGGAGATTCATAAAGCTGTCAGAAGTCTTCTGACGAAGATGAATATTCATTATATTGAACTGCCGAGAAATAAAGAGAATTCAGATTATTGCGGCACATTGCATTTTGAATCTGTCAAATACGCTGATGAAATTCCATCCTTTGATCATATTTCCCATAACGGAAAAGAAATGACAAAGAAACTGATGGAAGAAAAAGTGGAACAGTTAAATGGCTTGCCTGTCATCTGTTATTGCGGAAGATGCTATAACGGCATACTTCTCGGCGGAGGTCATCCGGTTCATCTGATGACACTGATCACAAACCATTATCTTGGTTATGAAGAGGAGCTGGAAGCTCGTGCTTTGGATATCTTAAGCAAACCTGATCCAAGATATCAAATGAAAAGGAATCCATTGTGATTCTTTTTTTGAAGATAATCAGTTACTTTACATCATGAATCAACAAATTTTTTAAAAATTTTTGTAACGTTTTCGGGGTTATGGACATAAACGTATGGAAGGGAGGAAAAAGATGGTTTCCATGGATGAGATTTATCAGAAATATGCACAGACTGTATACAAATATCTGATGACATTATGCGGAAATGATTCACTTGCAGAAGAGATAACACAGGAAACCTTCTTCCAGGCAATCAAAGGAATTGATTCCTTTGACGGTTCCTGCAAGATAACCACCTGGTTATGTTCCATTGCCAGAAACCAGTTATACGCATGGTATCGGAAAAATCCTGTATCTGTTGAACCGAAGGAAGAAGATAAGATCACGGATGGATCCGATGAAATACTGTTGCAAAAAGAAGAAAAGATCCGATTGTTAAAATGTATTCATCAGCTGCCGGATACGCAGAAGGAAATCGTACAGTTGCGCATCTATGGTAATCTTTCCTTTTCTGAAATAGGGGAAGTGTTTGGAAAGAGTGAAAACTGGGCAAGAGTTACATTTTACAGAGCGAAAGAAATTTTACGAAAGGAGTTGCTGAAAGATGAGTGAAAAGAATATTCCATGTGAAGTAATTGAGGATTTACTGCCGAATTATATTGATGGATTAACCAATAAAGTGACAAATCAAATGATTGAAGAACATTTGAAAACCTGTGAGGAATGTCAGAAAAAATATCACCTTATGAAGGGAGATCTTCCTGCTTCACATGAGGAAGAGAAGAAAATTGATTATCTGAAGAAAGTGAAAAAAGGATTTCACAAATCCCTGTTATTGGGACTGGTTGCGATCTGTCTGGTTGCATCTGTTCCGTTAATCCGTGTGTTTGTTGTGGGGAAAGAAATGAAAACTGCAGACAGCTATGAAGTGAACGTTGATTCTGACAACATGGTACATGCAACTCTTTATGCAAAGGAGGGTTATGCACTAAGAGGAGAGAAAGTTTCAGAAGAAAACGGAACTGTCAGAATCACTGCTCAGACCATTCCTGCAAAACTGTTTGGCAAAGAGCAGATTACCGTAGACTACAAAGCAGTACAAACCATTCAAACTGTTATGGTCGGTAATGAGATTGTCTACCAGGAAGGATATGAAATCTCTCATACTGCCAACGAATTGTACAAAAACAAAAACTTATACATTGGTGATATGCCGGCAAACCAGCGCCTGGCAAATGTTCTTGGTATTTCCCGTATTTTGGGCAGTTATACCAATGAGCTTGAAACAGAACAGAAACCGTATGGATGGATTCTGCATTTTGATGAAGTCAAGGGAGAGAACCTTTCAGAATCACTCTGCAGGAAAACAGCAGGAATACTGATTGCCTGTGTTGATAATCTGGATCATGTACAGTTTACTTATGAGGATCAGTCCTATACATTTACACAAGCAGATTATGAAGATCTCTATGATGATACATATCATTCCCTGAAGGATTATGCCGCATCCGTCAAAGACACAGAGATCCTTTTACAAAAACTCTGGTATAAATAAATATACACATTGTCATATATGCATGGAATCCTTTACAATAAGAAAAAGGAGGCTGTGTATGTCAGAATTGGAATTTATCTTTTGCCATGGCCTTTCAGGCTGGGGAGAATATGATCGCAAGTATAAACGCAAGCCGTATTGGGGCATGCAGACAGGAGATCTTTTAGAAGATCTGAGAAAAGAAGGCTATCATTGCCATGCGGCAAGTGTTGCACCGACAGGTAGTGCATGGGACAGGGCTTGTGAACTGTATGCCCAGATAGCAGGAACAAAAACAGATTACGGAAGAAGCCACAGTATAGAATATCGCCATGACCGTTACGGGAAAGACTTTACCGGAATGCCGCTGATCGAAAACTGGAATGATGATACAAGAATCGTTCTGATCGGACATTCCTTCGGCGGGGCAACGATACGCCTGCTGGCTGAACTTCTCGCTAACGGAAGCGAACAGGAACAGAATCTGACACATCCAAAAGACCTTTCGCCGTTGTTTAAAGGCGGCATGGGCAAAAGAGTATTTGCGATTGTCACATTAGCAGCACCGACCAATGGGACTGTCTCCTATGACATGAATAATGATCCGGATTTTGATACAAAACATGTAGATATTCCTTTGAAGTATCAGGTGCTTTCCAAAATCATGCGTGCTGCCACAAAGATGCAGAAAGATAAAAGAGATCCCCGTGATTTTGCCTCATATGACATGGAAATTGATCATGCCATGGCACTGAATGAAAGAATTCATCTTTCAAAAGATACGTATTATTTCTCTATTGCCTGCAACAGTACGATTGAACAACCGGACGGAACATATTATCCTGATCTTGAAAAAACAGAAGGCATGTTTGTCAGAACCTCCGTACTTGTCGGTAAATATAAAGGTGTTACCAGCAACGGTGTTGTGATTGATGAAAAATGGCGTGCAAATGACGGACTTGTGAATACAATCTCTGCCCGTGCACCTTTCAATGATCCGCAAAGAAATTTGGATCCTGAAAATATTGTCAAAGGAGAATGGAACATCTTCCCGGATTATTCAGGAGATCATTCAAGCCTGCAGGGAGGTTATACCATTAAAAATGATCCAAGACCGTTCTACAAAGAACTGCTTGGAATCATCAGCAAACTGCAATAAAATCCCCAACCATTGGGGATTTTTAAGTAGTACCAACCACCCGGAATAAGTCAAAACTATCCAAATTTGAAAATAAAAAATGCGGCTAGCCCATTATCTTACAGCAAATGACGGACTGCCGTGTTTTTTAAATTGGAAACGAGTATTTATGGAAAAACAATTGTTCTGTCATGCGCTTCTGGAAATACTGAGGGAGGCATCTGACGAGGATCATGTGATGAAGACAAGGAACATTATTGGAAGGCTTGAGCTTGATGCTGACATGCAGATCGGCAGGCACAAGCTTTATTCAGCAATCCGGCAGTTACGGGATCTCGGGGAGGGCATCGTTTATGACAAACACGAAAAGGGGTATTATCTTGCCTCGCGTCCCTTGACAAAGGGCGAGGTGTTCATGCTTTGCAATGCCATACATGCATCAAAATTTTATAACACAGGCCCAGAGCGAAATCCTTATTGACCGTCTCTTATGGCATCTAAACAATTATGACCGGAAGGAGTATCACGATGCCGTGTTCAAGCCGAATCCCAGGAAGACGGATAATGAAGAACTGATGTACAACATTGAAAAGGCATCGGAGGCAATAAGGCTTGGCTGCAGGCTATCTTTTGACTATATGCACTACAACAGAAAAAAGAATTCGAGATCTGCAATCATTCGACGGTTGTCATAGAACCGAGATACATCTGCTATGAAGACGGAAGGCCGTACCTGGTAGTGCAGGGCGGAATTATGCCGGGATATATGCATTACCGCCTTGACAGGATATGCAATGCCAGGGTGACGGAAGAAAAATGCACCATCCCGTATGAGCAGGTCGATGCATATGAATATTCCGGCAACAAGCTTTTCATTTTTGTCGGGAAAATGATAAGAGCTACCATCCGGTGCAAGAAAAGGATACTTGATGCAATGATTGATATTTTTGGAAGGGATATAAAACTGACAGATCTTGACGATGATCATTACCAGTTCAGTGTTACAGTAAGTGAAAGTGGCATCGTATTCCTTGCACATGATGAAGTTCTGGCCAATATGATCGAAGAAATCTTTTATGAGACCTATAAGGGCTACAGATTCGTCAGAGATGAGATCATCCGAAGATATGGTGTCATATATAATGACAAAACAGTATATAAATACATGAAAATACTGGGGTTATCCTCACCGATCCGGAAGAAACGATACCAGTGCTGCACAAATCAGGATCCAAATGAAAAAACGAGGATCGTCTGTAATAACTTCCTCGCCCGTAATTTCACCGCTTCACGTCCCCTGGAAAAGCTCGTGACGGATGTCAGTTACATTTACAGTCAGGAAGGCCGTATGTATCTTTCCGTGATCAAGGACCTTTTTGACAATTCGATTATAGCCTATCAGATATCAAAATTTAATGATTTGAAGATCGTAATGGATAATCTTATAAAAGCTGTCGGTGACAACTGGGATCCAACTCATTTCTGTGTGCTTCATTCAGATCAGGGATTTCAGTATACTAACGAGTTATATATCAGGTATCTCGATGATCATGGTATTACTGTTTCACATTCCAGGAAAGCAA
>JAFYCG010000031.1 GCA_017539825.1 Solobacterium sp.
GATTACAAGCATCGCCTGAAGCAGATGAACAGATCTGTTGAAAAGGAATCCGAAGCATTTGATGAAATCAAGACATTATATGATGATACGGAAAGACTGTTTGAAGATGCAGACCGCAATGCTGAATTTGTCAGAAATGCATATGCAAAGACATCCGTCAAATTCGGACTGGAAGGCATGGATGAGAAGCTTGTCAAACAGAATGATGAGCTGAAGCGTCTCAATGACATGAAGCCGCGTGTCTATGAGAATGTCAAGAACTATCAGATTCCGGCAAGCACGGTTCTGGTATCCTTGAAGGAATTGCATGAAGACCTGAATACCTGCAACAAGGAACTCAAGGAAATGCGTACAAAGATCGAGCTGGCTTCCGGTGATGAAGACCGTGCAAAGAAACAGCTTGTCAAACTGCAGATCATCATGAACCAGATGCAGGTGAAAATCCGCAAATACAAGCTGCCGGATATCTCTCATACTTATGAGCAGGACATGAAAAAGGCGAATGCCTATATTGATAAACTGCAGGGACTGATGGAAGAAAGCCCGCTGAACATGCAGGTTCTTAACGGAACATTGCAGGAAGCTCTGGATTTCATCTATAAGCTCTACAACAATGTCAACAATATTGTCGGTACGGTTGTTATGGTTGAAAATACGATTGTCTTCGGAAACCGCTATCGTTCCACATATGCAGATATCGATTCTGAATTAACAAGATCCGAGCTGTGCTTCCGTAACGGAGAATACACACAGGCTTTGACAGTAGCGATCGCAACAATCGAAAAGATCCATCCGGGCAACTATGAATCCATGATCAAGGAGAATGCAAAAGGTGCGGAATAGAGTCTACTTTGATAATGCAAGCACGACTGATATTCATCCGGAAGTGCTGAATTCCTACATGGATCTTTTGAAGAAATACTACGTAAACAGTGAATCTCTCTATAACGAGGGAAGTGAAATTAATAAGATGATGGAAAAAGCTCGGAAGGCAATTGCCGAGCTTTTGGATGTTCATCCCTCTGAAATTATTTTTACAAGCGGATCTTCCGAATCGAACACTTCTGCCATCAAAGGGGTATGTTTTGCAGATCTGACAAAAAAGCATATCATCACAACCATGGTGGAGCATTCCAGCATTATGAATGCATGCCTGCAGATGCACAATGTGTTCGGTTATGATGTGACATACCTCCCGGTAGACAGACAGGGAAAAGTGCATGTTGAGGATCTGAAAAAAGCATTGCGCAATGATACAGCAATTGTATCCATTATGTGTGTCAACAATGAATCCGGTGCGATCAATCCGATTGAAGAGATTGCCGAGATTGTCAAGAAACAAAGCCATGCTTATATGCATGTCGATCTGACGCAGGCTGTGGGCAAAGTCGATATCAACATGAAGAATATTGATCTTGCATCCATCTCCGCTCATAAGCTGGAAGGACTAAAGGGAAGCGGTATTCTTGTAAAGAAAAATCATGTTCCGTTTGTACCGTTAATTAACGGCGGAGAACAGGAGTCCGGTTTGCGCGGAGGCACAAGCAATGCACCTGTAAATATGATCTTTGCCAAGACTTTGCGCCTTGCGCTGGAAAACGGAAAGAAGTATCATTCCTATATTGCTTCCTTACAGAAGCATCTGGTTGAAAGGCTGCAGGAGATTGACGGAATAGAAATCAACAGTCCTGCTGACGGTGTCGTCGGAATCGTGAATTTCTCCTATGAGGCAATTCCGAGTGAAGTCATGCAGAACGGATTGAATGAAAGAGGATTTATGGTCAGTGCCCGAAGCACATGTGCCTCCAAATCCACCGATCCAAGCTATGTATTAAAGGCAATGGGATTTTCCGACAGGAGAGCTTCCTCATGCATCCGTGTAAGCCTGTCACGGAAAAACACAATCGAAGAAACAGATGCCTTTATTGAGGCATTAAAGGAGATAACAGAACACTATGGTGAATTATGATACAGTATTAATCCGTTTTGGCGAACTCAGTACAAAGGGAAAAAACAGAAAGGATTTTATCCAGAGATTATACAGAAACATTCAGTACATATTGAAGAATATTGAAGGTCTCGAATACAGGAAGACACATGACAGAATCTACATTAAATTAAATGGTGCTGATTCGGAAAAGGTTAAAGAGAAATTACAGAAGGTATTCGGCATCAGTTCATTCTCCTTTACCGAAAAGGTGGATTCGGATATTGATGCGATCAGTGAAACATGTCTGAGAATTGCTAAAGAATCCGATAAGAAGACATTTAAGATGATTGCCAAGCGTCATGATAAGAGTTTCCCGATGAAGAGTGATGCGATTAACAGAACATGTGCCGGCAATATTTTGCAGAATACGGAAATAACGGTCGATGTTCATAATCCTGAACTGGAAATCCGTGTAGAAGTCCATCAGAATGAAACCTATATCACTTCCGAAAAGATTCCGGGAGCTGGTGGCTTCCCGGTTGGAATCAATGGCAGAGTTCTTCTGTTATTGTCAGGAGGCATCGATTCTCCTGTTGCCGCTTATGAATTAATGAAGAGGGGATTGCAGGTAGAGGCAGTCCATTATGCTTCACCGCCATATACCAGCGAGAATGCAAGGCAGAAGGTATTGGATCTTGCCGCAATGGTCAGTGAGTATCAGAGGGATATGAAAGTGCATATCATCAACTTCACTGATCTGCAGTTACAGATTTATAAGACAGCAGGGGATCCGTATGCGGTCACATTAATGCGTCGAATGATGTTCCGTCTGGCAGAAGAGGTTGCTAAAAAGAATAACTGTCTTGCGATCGCAACAGGGGAAAGCATCGGCCAGGTAGCATCACAGACATTGGAGAGCATGGTCTGCATCAATGATGTCATCCGCATTCCGGTCATTCGTCCGTTGGTATGTTTTGACAAGCTGGAGATCATCAACCTTGCCACAAAGATCGGTACATATGAGACATCCATTCTTCCATATGAAGATTGTTGTACCATCTTTGATCCGAAGAATCCGGTCACCAAACCGAGTATTGAAAAAGCGGAATTCTACGAGAACCAGTTTGATTATGCATCATTGATAAAAGATGCATTGGAAAAACAGGAAGTTGTCCGTGTATTCCCGCAAAAAGATGAAGAAGATTTCTTATAAGGAGGCATTATGGCAAAACATGATCCTGAAATTTTAAAAGAGTTTAACGAACTCATGGAAGGTTGTGAAAAGATGCAGGAGAGTGATCTTCTTGACAGGCTGAATAACACAATCGTCAAGGTGGAGAAGGATGATACATATTCCACTTCATCAAAATTAAAAATATTCTCTCTGATAACATCTTTAAGCAACTGTACGGAAAAAGAAAGAAAAAAATTCGTCAGGAAAATTGCAAGGGCCTTGAAATAAAGGCCTTTTTCGGATAAAACGGCTTTGTACAGATTCTTTTGATAAGAAGAGAAAATAATGATTGACGAACAGTATCAGCCTGTGTAAAATATTTCTGTTATCAGCCCTCTTTGCGAGGTCTGTAACCGCTCAAAGAAGGGATTTAAGTGCGAAAGCCCCCTTAATGGCGCGTCTTATGATAAATGTAAGGAGGTATTAGTTTTGTACGCAGTTATCGAAACAGGCGGAAAGCAGCTGAAAGTGGAAACCGGAGCAGAGATCTTTGTTGAAAAGCTCGATGTTGAACCGGAACAGGAAGTCGTCTTTGACAAGGTATGTCTTGTCTCTGATGCC
>JAFYCG010000284.1 GCA_017539825.1 Solobacterium sp.
AAACTGGCTGAAAGAAATATGAAATGGATTGTTTATGAAACAGATATGAAAGCAGGGGGACTTTCATCTTCCATTCTTCTCTATGCAAACGAAAAGGGTTTACAGATCAACATGAAGATATTCGGTATTTCCGATATGTATGTCAAACAGGGGACAAACGGGCAGCTTCGCAAGGATATCGGTATTGATTTGAATACCGTACTGGATCTGGCAGACCAGATGATAAAAGAAAGTGAATTATGATAAAACACCTTTATATTAAAAACTTTGTTTTAATTGATGAACTGAGTCTTGATTTTACAAATGGATTTAGTGCCTTTACCGGTGAAACCGGTGCAGGCAAATCCATTTTAATTGATGCCATTAATATGCTTTGTGCAGACAGGGCCAGCATATCACTCATACAATCCGGAAAAGAAAAAGCGATTATTGAAGGAACCTTCACTCTGGATGAAGGTTCTTATGCGTACAACGTACTGCAGGATGCAGGTTTTGATTGTGATGAAGATACAACTTTTACAAGAGAAATCAGTCTTTCCGGCAAATCCACTGTACGCATTAATCATCGTATTGCCACTTTATCTCTTCTGCGTGAATGCCTGAAGTATGAAATCGATATTCACGGTCAGAGAGATAATGCATATCTTTTAAATACATCCAGTCATTTACATCTTCTCGACCGCTACCTGAAAGATGAAAAAGAAGTTTCTCTGTGCGCTGATCTGTATAATGCTTACCACACCTTAACTGTTGAAAAGGAAAAGGCATTACAGGATACATACAATGAAAACGATCTGGAATACTTCCGCTATCAGATCAATGAAATTGAAGAAGCAGACCTGAAAGAGGATGAAGAGGAAGAATTGCAGAAAAAAGAAAAGGAATACCGCACCTTTAAAAATTCCTTAGAAAAACTCAACAATATTATTTCTCTGTATGATAACAGTCTTTCCGAAGAATTCTATGACCTGAACAAGATGGTGCAGAATCTCGATGAAACGGAACAGATTGAAAAAATCCAGTCTTCTGTCAACGATTCCTATTACAATCTTTCCGATGCTATGGATCAGATCAGGGATATCTTTGAAGGATTTGATATGAGCGAAGAGGATATTAACGCTGTTGAAGAAAGACTGTTTCTGATTCAGAAACTAAAGAGGAAATACGGACATACAATAGCGGATATTCTTGAAGAACATGACAGTCTTGTACAGCGTGTTGAAGCGATGACGCATAAACAGGAATACCTGGAAAAGATCGATAAGAAGATTCAAAAAGCATATGATGCCTATGTCAGACAGGCATCTGTATTATCGCAAATCCGGAAAAAAGGAGCTGCAAAACTGGATCAGGAAATTGAATATCACCTGAAGGGTCTGATGTTGGAGAATGCCAGATTTCAAACAGAAATCAAAGCCTCTTCACCATCCAATACTGGATCGGATAAAGTGGAATTCCTTGTATCCATGAATAAGGGAGAAGCTTTAAAACCATTAACAAGAACAGCCAGCGGAGGAGAAATCAGCCGTCTGATGTTAGGACTGAAGGTCATTTTTACCAATCTGCAGGGCATCGGTACCGTCATTTTTGATGAAATCGATACAGGTGTCAGCGGACCTGTAGCTACGGCAATCGGCAGGAAAATGCAGGAATTAAGCAATACATGCCAGGTATTTTCCGTAACACATCTTTCACAGGTTGCTGCCTGTGCAGATCAGCAGTATCTTGTTGCCAAGTCCATAGAAGGCGAACATACACGTATTTCCGTTTCCAAGCTCAACAAGACCGAACGTATCGAGCAGCTGGCTCTGATTGCCAGCGGTGAGATCACTGCCGCTTCCAAAAAAGCTGCCGGAGAACTTCTGGAAAGGAACCGCAAATAATGTCGAGGGTCTATTTTCATATTGATCTGAATGCATTTTATGCCAATGCCGAAGTTCTTCTGGATCCGGAATTAAAAGGAAAACCGCTTGTCGTATCGGGGCACACCAGAAGAAGCGTTGTATCGACAGCGAGCTATGAAGCAAGAAAATACGGCATTCACAGTGCCATGCCGATTTCCGAAGCGGAAAAATTATGCAGGGACTTAATTATCATACCCGGTCATTATCACTATTACAGTGAATTATCCCATATGTTTATCGGCATTATCAAATCCTATACAAATGAGGTAGAGCAGGCATCGATTGATGAATGTTATGCGGATATGACGGATGTGATCATGAAATATGAAAAGCCATTGGATCTTGCCTGGGATATTCAGAAAAGGGTACTGAAAGAAGTAGGTATCCCTTGTTCCATCGGCATCGGTCCGAATATGTTCCTGGCAAAAATGGCCAGTGACATGAAAAAACCGATGGGAATTACGGTATTGCGCATTCGTGATGTACCCCATAAAATGTGGCCTTTGCATATTAAAGAAATGAGAGGCGTCGGTTCAAAGACACTTCCTTTATTAGAAGAAATGAATATTCACACGATCGGGGATCTGGCTAACTTTAAGGATACGGAATCTTTAAAACCGATCTTCGGCAAGAATACAGAAGAGGTGATCCGCAAGGCCAACGGCTATGATGAACGCATTCTTGTGAAAGAATCCGACAACAAGTCCATGGGTGTTTCCGAGACATTCTTAGAGGATGTGGTGGATTATGATGAATTGCGCGGACAAATGCGTATTCTTGCCAAAAAGCTTTCTACACGTCTTCATTCTTACAGAATTGCAGGTCATTCTCTTTCCATTCGTATCTGTTATTATGATTTCCGCAATGCCAGCCGTACCATGCGATTACCTTCTGCTTTATGGCGGTCAGATGACTTATTTGTCAACGCAATGACCCTGTTTGATGAAAACTGGGATGAAGGGGAGGCAGTAAGGCTGTTAGGTATCTCTGTATCCGATTTTGCCAGTGAAAGCGAACTGGCCGAACAGATCAACTTATTTAACATGGAAGAAGCAGAGAAAGAGGAAACAGATGCCATTATCAAAGATCTGAACAGTATTTTAGGCATGCATTCTTTTGTACGTGCTAGTACAATCATGAAAGGGAAATCTTCATGAAACTGGATCTCGCATTAAAAAAATATCTTGTTCATTTAAAGATGAATGAAGCAAAATCAAAGAATACGATTTCTTCGTACGAGAGTGATCTGACACAATATCTTGCATATCTGAAAGAGAACGGTATAACCGATACGGAAGAGATTACAGGAAATGTTATTGAGGCTTTCATTCATTTGCAGATAGACGATAAAAGTCATAAATCCGTATCCAGAATGGCAGCTTCCATCCGTTCTTTTCATCAGGATCTTTCCTTTATGTATGATGAATCAGATCCTTCCTTAAATCTTTCCGTACACAAAGGGGAACGGTCGCTTCCGGTTTTCTGTACGGTAAATGAGGTAGAGCAGCTGATGAGCTCCTTTGATCATACAGATTCCGATCAGTTTCTGGATCATGCAATATTGGAAGCAATCTATTCGTGCGGACTCAGGGTTTCAGAAGCCTGTACGCTAACCATAAACCGTGTAGATCTGGAAACCGGAAAAATGAGAATTCTCGGGAAAGGCGACAAGGAACGAATCGTACCGATTCCCGACGGCAGCATTGCCTTGTTGAAGGAATACAGGGACGTGATCCGTCCGGTACATGTAAAACAAAAAACAAATCTGTTTTTTATCAACCGGTTCGGCAGAAAGATTACACCCAGACATGTGGAAAGACTCCTGGAAAGAAAATGCATTGAATTGAATTTCAACAAGCACATTACACCGCATAAACTGAGACATTCCTATGCAACACATATGCTGCAGGGAGGCGCTGATTTACGAAGCATTCAGGAGATACTTGGACATTCGGATATTTCCACTACTGAGATTTATACACATGTACAAAACAGACAGATGTTTGACGCATATGATAAATTTCATCCAAATGCCATGGAAGATCTGTTTGGAAAAAAGAATGTGAAATAGTCCATTTTTAACTGAAATGGACTTTTTTCGTTTTACTGAATTTCAATATCCTAAAGAATATATCATTATTAAAGAAATCCGGTAAACAAACGTTTTTACCAACGCATTGCAAATTTGGGCTTTTACTTAAATGCTGTTTTTCTCATGTAAAGGAATATGATAAAATTGAAAAAGAAGAGGGCAGGGAATATGAATAAAATTATTAGAAGAAATCTGAACTGTGTATTAAGTATTTTTGTTTGTCTATCTAACATGCAGATGGTGTATGCCGAAGAATATATACCGGAAGAGCAGGAAGAAGAGAATGAAGTCTCTGCTGCTGAAACAGAGGTAATTGAAGAAACCATCGAAGAAGAAGTCGTTGTAAAAAGTTATGATGAAGCCTATGGTGACTTTACCTATACTGTAAAAAATAATGCGGTAACAATAACCGGATATACAGGAAGCGATACTTCTATAACGATCCCCGGGGAAATAGATGGAAATCCCGTAACAAATATAAGTTATTATGCGTTTAGAAATCATACAGAACTGACAAAAGTTGTTTTTGAAGAAAATCTGGAAAATATATATACGGGTGCTTTTCAGGGATGTACTAATCTGAAGGAAGTTACCTTTCCTGATTCTCTGACTTTCATTGAGAATGATGGATTTAAAGACTGTCCGATTGAAAACCTGCAGCTTCCGAAAAATATTAATAAACTGGGGTTTGACAGTTTTAGCAATAACCCGAATTTGACTTCGATCTATTTGCCTGCTTCGCTTTCATCCGTATCGGATGGTTCTCCTTTTAAAGGATGTGAGAATTTAAAAGAGATTTATTTTGAGGAAGGTTTTAAGAGTATCCCGAACTATTTATTTGATGGTACCCTGATCGAAGAAATAGAACTTCCTGAAGGAATAGAAAGTACCGGGATGTATAGTTTTAGAAATTGCGAAAAACTGACTAAGGTTATTTTCCCTTCGACAATAAAACAAATCGACAGTCATTCCTTTGAAAATGATATTTCTCTGCAACAAATCACATTGAATGATGGATTGAAAACCATATGGAGTTATGCATTTGCCGGTTGTGTCAATTTGAAACAGGTCCGCTTCCCGGAAACTATAACATATATTGATTGTATGGCCTTTAATAGTTGTCCCTTCGAAGATCTTGTATTACCGGCAAAAATCGTAAATTTGAATTATGCATGCTTTGGAGATAATCCGAATCTCACCAGTGTATTTATTCCATCCACTTTAGCTAGTTGCTGGGGACATTCACCATTTACCGGTTGTGAAAATCTGCAGGAAGTTTTGTTTGAAGAAGGAACTGTAAAAATTCCTGACAGGTTATTTCAAAGTGCGATGATTGAAAAAATAGTGATACCTGAAGGTATTGAAACCATTGGTGAATATGCATTTAAAAATTGTGAAAATTTAAAAGAAGTCCAGTTTCCTTCTACTTTAAAAATGATTGATATGTATGCATTTGAAGAAGATCCGGCTCTGGAAGAGATTGTTTTAAATGAGGGATTGGAGGAAATCGAATATTATGGATTTAGAAACTGTACAAATTTAAGAAGTGTAAGTTTCCCATC
>JAFYCG010000285.1 GCA_017539825.1 Solobacterium sp.
GGCACAGATTGCTGATGAAATGGGAATAGGTTTTCTTTCCTATTCCATGACACATCACACAAGACAGAGTGCTCTGGGATTACCGTATATTGTGGAAAAAGAATACAAGGGACATAAGATGTCTGTCTCGGAATATACAGTAAGTGAAATTATCGGATCTGTATACGATATGATTGAAGATACAGGCATTGATGAAGGCATTCTGTTTCTGGACGAGATTAATTGTGTATCTGAAACTTTAACACCTGTGATGTTGCAGTTTTTGCAGTATAAAGTCTTTGGCAGACACAGATTACCTGAAGGCTGGATGATTGTCACCGCAGGTAATCCTGTCGCATATAACAGAAGTGCACGGGAATTTGATGTTGTGACAATGGACCGTTTGAAAGTGATGGATATTGAACCTGATTTTGAAGCATGGAAGGAATATTCGCTAAATACAGGTGCACATGCCGTCATCATCAATTATCTTGAATTACATAAAGATCATTTCTATTCCATTGCTTATAAGGATGGGGAAAGAAGCTATGTAACCGCAAGGGGATGGAGTGATTTGAGTGATATGATTCAGGCATATGAAAAACTGCAGATTGATGTGGATGAAGAAATGATCTGTCAATACATCCACGATAATAATATTGCTGATTCATTCTATGCATTTTTTGAACTGTATCAGAAATACAGAAAGACATATCCTGTTTTAAAAATACTGCATGGAAAAGCAGACGATGATATTGTCAGGATGGCAGAAAATGCACCATTTGATGAAAGATTAACCGTATTGAAGATGCTGGAAGAAGAACCGTTTAAGGATATGGCATCAGTCATGCAGAAATATAATGCATTCAGGATTTTGCATCCCATGTTGAAGAACTGGAAGGAAAACGGAAGCATAGAGAATGAAATACAAGCTTTTCGTCAGCAACAGTACAGGGATGAACGCAGAGGTATTCTGACAAAGGAAAAAAGAAAAGAATATGATCTGATCCTTTCCTTTCTGGAACATGTTTCTCAGTTTGATGAAGCAAAAATACAATTTCAGGAAATGGTCTCCGAAAATAATCAAAAGGCTGAAAAGATAAAAGATGAACTGCAAAATCTGTTCTCCTTTGTGGAAAAGGCATGGCATGATGGACCGCAAATGCTGATTCTTGTTACGGATATGACCGTTAATGAAAATACTGCTTTGTTTCTGGCAAAGTACGGATGTGATTCCTATTTTAAACACTATCAGAAACTGAACCTTGAACAAAGCAGAAGCGGCATTCAAAAAGAGATCCTGGAAATGGATTGAACTGCAAAAGAAAGCGATATAACCTGCACAGGCTATACCGCTTTTATCCTTTATATAAGAGAGATTCAATATTGATTATCCGACATATTCATTCGGTACTTCCAGTTCCATGTCGGAAACCGGGAAGGAAGAACATGCATGAATATAGTTGTGTACTTTGTCGGAATAGCGGCGGAATTCGTTTTCTGCAGGTGCATAATATGATCCTTTGAGAACTTTTGTACGGCACCAGCCGCATTCTCCGCTTCTGCATCTGGACGGAGCAATAATACCGGCACGCTCAATGGCGACAAGTACGGATTCATCTGCACGGGCAGGAATGGTCCATTCCTGTGTTCCCTGCTTGACGGTCAGTGTAAAAGTTTTTCCGATTGCTTCAGCAGGATAATCCTTTGCATCTTCTACATGTTTTGTAACACCGAGCATTTCAAAACGAATGCTTCTTCTTTCGAGATACAGTTTTTTCAGTTCTTCTCTTAAGAAACGGTACATTGCTTCCGGACCACATACAAATATACTGTATGGTTCAACGGCATATTTCAAAATCAGATCAGAGGTAATAAAGCCATGCTCATAGCCTTCTTTTTCCTCATTGCTGAGGACATATACAACTTTGACCTTATGACACTTGTCTGTGATTTCTTCAAATTCCTTTTTAAAGAGGATCTGTTCTTCCGTGTTAGATCCATACAGGATTGTCAGATTGAAATCTTCCGTTCCTTCAGCAATGGCTTTTGCCATGGAAAGGAATGGCGTGATGCCGCTGCCTCCTGCTAATGCGATAACATTTTTACTGTCACGAAGATCTTCGTAGTAGAAATTTCCCAA
>JAFYCG010000286.1 GCA_017539825.1 Solobacterium sp.
CTGAAAAAGGTAGAGCTGTTTCTGGAGATGGCAATCAAATGCAGAACACGGTTGAGATATAGGGAGTTTTATAAACGCAAGGATGATGAGTCTTCTGATAAATAGCTTCTTTTTATCCCACTTCTGCAAAAGATGATTTTTATTTATTCAACACCCTTTTAACGATTTGTGTTAACACATTCATATTGATGATCTTCAGGTCACCAAATAAATAGGAGGTGCATACAGGAGAATCCTCAGGATAATCGAATATGAGTACATCTTTTGATAGAATGATATCTATTACAGGAGCATCATATCTGATTGATACCGTTTTGTCTGTAATGTGATTGTATTCCCATACATCACCATCCCAATCGAAGTGATCAATACCCATAATGACTCGTTTTGTGGTGAAGATGAAAGGAAAGGATGTATCATTCAGTATCAAATCTTCGTATTTCGGATTCTGAATCAATACAGATGCAAGAACCGGTTCCTGATGAATAATATTTTGAATGATTGGTACGGATTCAGGTGTATCCTCCTGAAAAACCTTCAGTATCTGATTAAACAGTTTATCATCATAATCCGGATACATTGTATATTGCATGAATGCGGATAATTTCGGCAGATATTTATTGAGGATCTGCAGGATCTGTGCATTTTTCTTTTCTATAGGATGGATCAGTTTTTTTGCCAATGCAAGAAACTGATCTTTATTCGTAATTCTTTCATCAAATACGAATGAGCAACCTGCAGATCCATCAATCATATTGTCAAAACAAAGATTGTAAAAATGTTCGTCAAATTTCTCCAGATACGCTTTGAGCGGCTCGTTATACGGAACAGATATGTCATGGATGGTTTCTCTTTTGTCAAAAGCATCCACAGGAAGATTTATGTCAAAGAAGCGGAAATCTCCGATCATGCGCTGATCTGTAAAAATCAGTTTGACAGAATAAAACAGATCTGCACAGTAAGGGGCTTCGATATTACATACAGCGAGAATTATTTCTTTTTGCAATGTTTCATGAAGTACAGCAGAAGAAATATCGGTGACTTTCACAATAAAATCTTCAGCTTCTTCAAGCATATCCTGACGAATATCCGGATAAACGGAGTATCTGCCATACTCTGATAAATGCGGCAGGTATTCTGCCAGAATGTCTGTTATTTCCTTGTTTCCGGAAGATAATTCTAAATCCTGTATATTCAGTTCCTGTGTATCTTCCAAAGAATCATCTATATGGTTCAGCAATCTATGTGCAGCATCTTCATAGAAGGAAATATTCCCGGGTACATCTTCTTCTTTTGCCTTCAGAAGGCACTCGATTGCTTTATAGATATCGCCTTCCGTTTCGTATTTCCTGCTTAAAGTAAAATATAGTCTTGCAATGTCAGATTTTATGCGCTTGTTTTTCATAATCATTCTCCTGTGAGTGAAATAAGAGGCAGATCCGGTAATATGAAGGTTCTGCCTGTATTGTTATGAAAGGGGATTTACTCCTGCACTTAACAGCTGGTAAGCAGCATTTTCCATGCTTCCATACTGTCGGATATACCATTCGGTATTCTGCATCTTGATCAGTTCACCTTTACTGATTGTGGCTATATGATCTGAAACTGTCTTGCAGAAACTCATATCATGTGTGGCAATCAGAACAGTCATTCCCTGAGAAGAAAGTTCTTTGAGGAATTCCTCCAATTGATGAATTGCCAGAACATCAAGACCGTTAGTCGGTTCATCGAGAATCAGAATTTCGGGAGAATAAATTTCCATATAACTGAGACAGAGTTTTTGTTTCATGCCTCTGGAATAGTTTTTAGCCAGTTTATCTTTACTATCGTATAATCCGTATTTTCTGAGAATGTTGTCGATATCTTTTCCGGTTAAAGAGGATTGAAACAATCCGCACATATATTCCAGGTTTTCTTTTCCTGTAAGATAATCCATTACCATAGGATCATCCGGAATGTACAGGAATCTGCGTTTGACGGATTTCGGATATGGCATTTCACATTCCTGCTCATTCATCAGGATTGTTCCGCTGTCTTTTTGTTGGAGACCGAGGATGGTTTTAATAAATGTTGTTTTGCCGGAACCGTTCGGGCCTAAAAGAGTTGTGATTGTACCCGGCTGTAAGACCAGTGAAACATGATTTAATGCTTTATTATCCCCATAGGATTTTGAAAGGCTGATTGCCTGAAAAGTGACTGACATGATAACCTCCTCAGATTAACTGAAATGCAAATGTGACTGCTGCTGCAATTGTTCCGCCGGCGATTACCGGAGAATAAGCTTTGTTTTCCTGCTTTAAGGAAATACAGTTAATCACAAACGGGACAAGACCGATGGATACAGACAGGATGATGGAGAATACAAGGTTGTAATCCAGAAGCGTATGCGTGATTATTGCGTATGCAGCCATGATCAGATATCTGAGCGATTCTGCATACATTGCCGGTATTGTCCGGTCTATGATTGAACTGATTGTTGTTTTTTCTTTGACGTGCTTTACGGCTTCCTGTATGCGAATGCAGATGAACATAATGAGCACAGCAAGGGAGAGAACCAGACAGCTTGTGAGAAAGGAGATCGGACCCTGCAGGAAGTGGGATTTTAATGTTGTGATGTTTGAAATGGATTCGTGATATTCCTCAATGCTCATATCCCACTGTTCTGATTCATAATCTTGAAGGAACTGCTCATCCGCTGAGATATCAGTGATGATTTCCTGAAGATCATCAATCGGGGTATAGTTGTTTTTTTCATAAACACCTGCATAAATGTAGGATGAAATGACCAGTGACAACAATAATACCCATTTATTCAATAAAAATTTCTTCAACATGATTCGATCCTCCTTTCCCGATCCCTGTTTACCAGGCAACGAATTTATTCTTGCCGAGCTTGAGTTTTTTCTTGAATGCGACTAAGCCGATGGCAAGGACTGCTGTTACAACAAGACCTGCAATACCGGCACATCCTGCTGCGACAGCTGCTTTCTTGATTAAAGCTGCGATTGTAAGATAACCGTAGTTGACAGCGGCAACACCATGGAGATAGGTCCATGCAAAGGTTGCGATGCTTAATGCGACACTGGCTCTGATACCTAATTTTCTGATAACACCTGATAACTGAAACATTTTATTTTCCTCCTTTTGTTTCTTTTGACACTTAAATTATAGGTATACATGTACTAACGAAGAAATAGTTATAAAGTGATATATGCTAATGAATTTAATTATATTTGATATAAAGGTCTACTTTTATAAATGCATTGAGATATAGCTCTCTATGAAAGCTGCAATGAACAATACGGCAGCTGCCAGGCAGATCATCGTAAATAAATATTTTATGGATTCCTGAAATAATTTTTTCATGGACTGGCTGGGAACTCTGATTTTTCTGTAGAGAATGATCCAGGGGATCATCCCAAAGGATACTGCCAGCACAATCATCGGGATCTCGAGAATGCCGTGCGGAAGAAAGTTCTTGAAGATCCAGGAAGATCCAAATGCATTCGTGGCAGAGTGAAGTGCTTCACCGGCAGCGTATCCGTTAAGAAATCCGGAAATCAGATTCGGAATGCCAAGAAAGAATACACCCGATACATTTGTGAGAAACATCTGCATATTGTTGAGGTAGATTTCCATCATCGGTATATTTGCCTTCTCGACCGGAAGAATCTCCGCCTGGTAACCGTATGAAGCAGATGCAAGAAACAAGGCGATGGAAATGATCCAGGATGGATAAATCCAATCCGGTATTTTACATAGCTTCCTGATATTCTCCATAAAAGTATTTATCTCCTTTTCTGAGTTTTACCCTGTAGTGCACTGTGACAAGAAGAATCATTGCAATACCGGCAAACCAGATGATATTACTGTAATTCTGCAACATGGATGATTCGTCCAGTGCGGAAGGTGCAAATAACAGAAATTCCATGCATGTTGTGAGAATCTGTCCCGTTAAGTGAGATGCCATATCCGGAACGGACATGTCATTTAAGTACTTTGTGTTTTTTAAGGCATAATATCCGTTGATATACAGCAGGCAGATGCCGAACAATACATTCAGTAGTAATGCCTTCAGTATTTGTAATAGATCGCTTCCAAGCAATATGCCGCATATGATTGCGGTGACGGATGTGAACAGAATACTAAGTTTTGATAAAGTTCTGATGCGCCTTCGCTGGATGTCAGCTACAGAGGATCCGCTGAGCAGATAATACAGGATCATCTTTCCTTCGTATCCCATTGTCATCTGCATTTCAAACATGCCTGCAAGGCTGATCGGTGTAAGAGAAATACAGATCATTAAGAGAAAGGATTGAGAACCGGTGACAGGAATTGTATTTGTCCTGACCAGTATGCAGATGAGTGCAGGCAAACCAATCAGGGAGATTGTCTTCCGCAGCAGGCTGTTTCTCTTTTGCTTTGTATGAAGGCTGTCATATAAATCCTTTCTGAAGACGTAATCAAACTTTGCAAGTACCGGTTCCAGAAATGCAGGTACAGGCAATTCCTGTTCTGCTTCCTCTTTTGCGGAAACGGGGCGGGAAGGTTTGAAAACGGTTTTGATTGTGATTAAGAGAAGAGCTGATAATACCGACGCAAAAGGCATGTATTGTACATAGATATTTGCGAAGCCAAAGCATTTTTCCAAAATGGTTTCTGTTGTCAAAGCATCCCTGTAAATAAACAGAAGGCCAATCAGAAGGAACAATGCGATTCGGAATGTTCTTTTCAAAAGATTTCCGGAACATAGCAACAGCATCCGGATATTCTGGAATAAGCTGAACAGAATGGTACAGATGATGAAAGAAGGAAGAATCTTTATGAAGGATATGCCGCCCAGTAAAAATATACCGTGGAGATACATATTGATCAGAAGATATGTGAACAGACTGCCGATCAGATATTTCTCTGTTTTCAGCGCTGCCAGTAAGCCTGCATTCACAGGCAATGCGGTATATGCCTGAAACTGTTTGCCGGCAAGCAGATCCTGTATATTCTTTTTACGGATGGCGGTAAAACCGATGATCACACTGATGAGAGCCCACCCTGCAAAGAAGAGGTTTGTAAGTTCTCCGCTGGCATTAAACCAGGAGAATGCTCCGCTGATGATTAACAGGAATGCGGTCAGAATAACAGCTTCCAGTGTGCTGCAATGCATGGATTCTGATAACTGCCTGAAACAGGCGGTACATTCCATTTTCAATAAATACATCTTTTCTTTCATATCAGACCTCCTTAAGAATGAGAAGCCGGCAATGCCGGCTTCCTGATGTTACCAGGCAACGAATTTATTCTTGCCGAGCTTGAGTTTTTTCTTGAATGCGAACAGACCGATGGCAAGAGCTGCCGTTACGACAAGTCCTGCAATACCGGCACATCCTGCTGCGACAGCTGCTTTCTTGATTAAAGCTGCGATTGTAAGATAACCGTAGTTGACAGCGGCAACACCATGGAGATAGGTCCATGCAAAGGTTGCGATGCTCAATGCGACGCTGGCACTGATGCCTAATTTTCTGATAACACCTGATAACTGAAACATTTTATTTTCCTCCTTTTGTTTCGTTCGTGTTTCGGGAAAGTTCCTCTTTCCTTTCGCACTTATATTGTAGATAAACAGAAACTAACGAAAAAACTATTGACCGAAAAATATAATCAACTTTTTGTTGAAAAATAATAATTATAGTCTACTATTTAAGGTAAGAAGTCTATTTTGAGAAAATGGAGGGTTTTATGGCTAAAAATGTCTGTTATTATACCTTAAGTGATCTGTTTTATGCACTGTTTACCGCTGAAGAGGGAGATCCTGCCATTCAGGGAATCGGAAAGTGCAATCGTGAAATGTATTTTAAGTTGTTCTACCCGAAAGAACTCTATGATAAATACATCAGTAAATCCAAATCGAATCTGACCTGGTTTTTTAATAATGACTACAAAAACAAGGCTGTCAAAAGAACGTTGATTGAAATGCTGGAAAAAGACAGTAATTCCATGATTCAGGAAGTACACCGGAAATGCAGGGAGATTCTGTGGCCGTCTGCAGGACATGCATCGTTTGACAGTGTGAAACTCCTACAGATTCTTTCCTGTGTAAAAATAAGCGGAAGTATTAATGCCTCCTGTAAAATCATTGATAAAGATAATACAGGGAAGCTGCAATCCTGTAAATTACTGTCTTATTATGAGATTGATGCATCCTCTGCCCTTGCAAGGATGATATTGACTCTTTCTGTTCTTCCCGATGCATCGGAAGAAGTGGTCGGCAGGCTTTGGGAAGCAGGATCCATAAAAAAAGAAAAGGAAAGGCAGACGGATGAAGAACTATTCCGCTACTATCAGCTCATCGATCAGGAAGGAAAAAAGGAAGAGGCTTTTCATGGTTATGCCGAACTCATTCCATCTGTTAAAAAGATCACACAGGAATGGGAATCCAAGCTGTATGTCAGAGTGGCAACAATGCTAGTCAGAGGTGAAGGACACCATGCAGATGCAAAAAAAGCAATGGAGTATTTCAAGGCATCTTTGTCGGATATGAATCCGGAATCGTATTATTTGTATTCACATCAGCTGAATGGTAAAGAAGCATTGAAGAATCTGCAAAAAGCAGCTGATCTGTTATATCCGCTGGCTTTAAGAGAACTGGGTAATGCATATTATTTTTCCGGTGAAAGACTGGATTGTCAGAAGGATATGACTCTGGCAAGGGAATGTTACCAAAAGGGCAGTGTTTATGAGGGAGAGACCGGCGCATATTGTGCGTATATGCTTGGCAGAATTCATGAAGAAAACAGCGATACACAGGAAGCACTGGAAATGTATAGGCATGCTGCAGAAAAAGGAAGTCATGAAGCATATGAAAGACTGTTGCAGTTAAAGTGGGAAAGCTATGACCCAAAAGATCATCAAAAACAAACAACAGAAAAAAAGTATGACTGGATCAATGGTCTGACCGGAGCAAATCGTTCTTTCATCCGTTCATTGTCAGACACAAAACGGGCAACAGTATTAGTTGACACAGCAGATCAGGAATTCGGAAATTGGTTTGAAAAAACATATAAAAAAGAAGAATATATTGAGATCATTCTCCTGTCAGAAGATGAAAAGAAAAATATGGATGATTGTATTTCCGTCATACGTTTTCTTTACCGTTATGCCAAAATCAACGGAGATAGTCTGATTGATCATGTAAAGATCTATGTGGCAGGACAGCATGATACCTTAACGGTATTGCTGGATAATCTGTTTGTCTCTATGCGTCCGTTTTATCTGCAGGTTTATGTTTGTGACATGCATGAAGATGCGGCTGCTGATCTGTTCACTAAGGCACCGTTGTTTATCCCGTGCATGGAGCATCCGGATCACAAGACAATCCGTATGAATATCATAGGGAACAGTAATATCATTCTTTCATTAATCAGACATGCCATAAGACTGCCTTTGCCATCTGATGCAGACATGGAAATACATGCATTTTCACAAAAGGCAGAGGATATGGAAAAAAGATTTTATGATGAATGTCCCGGTATACAGCTGGCTTCCCCGATGATCAAAAGAGTTCAGCCGGTTTTTCATCAGACATCACACACGGATATCCTTCGGACTGTACGAACATTGCGTTTAGAAAGACTGAGCGGTATCAATAAAAAAGACATTGATGAAACAATCATTGACGGTAACTATTATGTAATATGCACAGAAGATGATATGGAAAACATCCGGATCGGCTGTGCGTTAAGAAGAGAGCTTTTAAAAACCTCTTCAGATTTTGACAGAACACCGTTTATCGCTGTTTATACACGAGATGAAATTTCTTCTATACTTGCTTCCTCCATGCAGGAGGGAACGGTTATCCAGATGCCGAATCAGTTCAGCCGTTATGATTTATTCCCGTTTGGCTCGTATGGAATGTATGCCTCTGAACTTCTCAGGAATAATGTCCTCGAAAACAGAGCTTATGCCATTCATTCCTTCTATAACCCTGAAGATACACAGAAAACATACTTTGCCAGATCCTTTAACAGAGACAGCTCCAAGGCAGAGGCTGAGAGTCTGATTTACCGTTTGTTTCAGACAGGTATCTGTCCGGATGACTGGCATGAATACGGAAATGCAAAAACTGAAAAACAACTGGCAGTACAATATACTGCCTGGCTGCAAAAAGAAAACCACCTGATGCAGGCGGCTGAATGGGAACATGACCGATGGAATGCAATGATGCTGACATACGGATGGGAGCAGGCATCTGTTTCCCGGGTTTCCTCGTATGTTCAACAGGGAAATCCCGGTCATCAGATGAATCTGGCAAAACTGCATCCGTTTATCTGTGAATGGGAAGCATTAAGATCCGGGAAGCTTACGGAAGAAATCCGTGATATTGTCAACGGTCTGTATCCGGAAAAAACAGTGTATAATCCTGTGGAATTTGATCAGAAATCCGTACAGGAAACGGAAAGAATTATAAATGGTTCTTTCCCGGAGGAATAATGCGGTAACCACATCCCAGAAGGGCATAAATCACCGTTTCTGCAGTTTTACGATCATACTTCTTCTCTTCTTCGGGCAGTTGATCGTATGGGACAATACAGGGTGTTGTACGTAATGTATCATCCCGGTTCGGACCGTAAGTCCATCCGTCATTTATGCGTTCTTCCATCCAGATGATGTGGATCTGTTCGGCGATCATCTCAATGAGTTCTTTATTCATATTTGTCATATTTTCTCCTTCGTTAACATGATATAATCGATGAAACTAATTATTCCCGTTTGAATGAACCTTTTTTACTAACTTTTTGAAAGGATTTGTCTATGGAAAGACAGTATGCAGCATTTATCAGCTACAGGCATATTAAGAAAGATGCAGAAATCGCATCTTTTCTGCATCGCTCTATAGAACGATACCGCATTCCTTCCCGGTACCAAAAGGATGGTGTGCATTTCGGCTATGTTTTTCGTGATGAGGAAGAACTTGCCGCTTCAGGAAGTCTTTCCGAAAAGATAGAAGAAGCTCTGGATCATTCTGAATTTCTGATTGTCATCTGTTCAAAAGATACACCTGAATCCAGGTGGATCAGCAAGGAAATACGGTATTTTCTCCGTCATCATGATTATCACCATGTGATCGCTGTACTGACAGAAGGAGAACCGAATGAATCCTTTCCGAAGGAACTGACAGAGATCACAGATGATGAAGGCAATGTCGTACAGGTCATAGAACCAAGAGCTGCAGATTTTCGCCAAAGTGATGGCAGGGGACAGAAACCAAGGAGAAAGACAGAGCTGATTCGTATTTATGCAACGATGCTTGGCTGTAATTTTGATGATCTTGTCCTTCGGCAGCAGAAACAGCAGAGAAGAAATATCCTTCTGATATCTGCAGGAATATCGCTTGTTCTGATGAGCTTTATCGGCATGCTTCTGTATAAAAACAGACAGCTGGAAAACCAGAATGAAATACTGATTACACAAAAGCAGGAAATACAATTACAGCAGTCGGAACTGCTGACAAAACAGGCTGAGGATGCTTTGGATCAGGATAAACCATTGGATGCCATACGGTATGCATTGGATGCTTTACCTGAAAATAAAGAGGATGACAAACCGTATTATGCTGAAGCAGAAGCTATACTGCTCAATGCAACAAATGTATTTAATATGTATTATAACAACGATTTATATCTGGATCATCGTATGGTATCTGCTCCCGGACAGACGGATGACTGGGCATTGAGCACGGACGGCAGGTATTTGATATTTTTAAATCGGGCATCGGAAATATCCGCATATGATCCTATTACGGGTGACCTGTTATGGAATAACAGTATAGAGAAGAGATTCCTGAGCGGCATATCAGGGAAACTGAAGATTGATGAAGTACATCGGCTGGTTTTAGGGAAGTTCTATGACAAATTATATGCTTTTCATCTGGATACAGGTGAGCCGGCATGGGAAAAAGATGCATCACTTCCGGTTTCGTCAACTTTCACATTTTCAGATAACAATGAATTTGCAGCATATATTGATGAAGTGCATTTACTGGATAAAAATCCGTTTCTCGGCAGATATGAACTTGTTGTTTTGAAGATGGAGTCAGGTGAGGAAATATGCAGGGTTACATTCATAGAAGAAGGCTCAATCTTTCAGACTTTTTTCAAGGAAGATTCTGATAGTCTGGCAGGATGTTTTTCTGAAGAAGGAGATCTCTTTGTTTTGGCATATGAATCCGAAGATGTCATTCACTATTGTGTCTTTGATGTGAAGCAAAATGAAATCATAAGCGATTTTGCGGAAGAAAGCGAGCAATACAACATTATAGAAATGACAATGGGAAAAGACGGACAGTCATTTTATGTTGTATACAAGAATAAAGATATAGATAAACTTGCGGAGATAAAAAAATATAATCTGACGGGAGAATTGCTTCTTGCCTTTGAAACACCCGAAGAGAAGAGAAGAACCCAGGATTATGAAATCAGCTATTATTTCCCGAGTGACCGGTATGGTATCTTTTATATCGGAGATTTGGAACTGCTGTATGGAGGAGAGTACCTGTATCTGTATAATTTACGAGAGGATGAATGGATCGGATACAAACATTTCCCCGACAACATCATTACAATGCAGAGTATCGGTGAAGGCATGCAGGGAATCATTCTGGAGAACGGAAACTATTACATCTGTTCCATTGCAGAAGACCATCAGTACGATATATTAACAAATAAAAAACTGGATTCGTGTATTAAAGCTGTATTTGGTAATGGCGGATATATCAAAAATCCGGATATGATGAATGGCGAAATCCGTGCTTCAGAAAAAGATTACCGGGACAGTTATGGGGTGGTTGTCACTGAAAATGAAAACAATGAAGTCAGCACATATTTTCTCAGAAAGATTGATTTACAGCTGAATGAGCAGGAATGTTCGGGGTTGTCTGATGTTGAGCATATATGGGAGTTTCAGAAGATCAATCAGGATTACTTTGTGATCGGGAGCATGGATCATGAATTTTATATCTATGTTGGAGATATAGATCATCTGAAACGTATAGGTTCTTTCGATTATTCATTATCCCATGAGTACTATGTATTTCCCGACTTATCCGGTTTTATGGTTGTCAATCAGGATGGAGCAATTGAGAAATATGATTTGACGCAATTATCCGGCCAGACTCTGACAGAAGAAGTATCAGAACTGATGGGAAAACACGGTGATGTGAATTTATTCGGCAGTTTATCCGTTGCTGATGCAACATATCTGGAAGATGGATCAGTGATGACTGTATATTGTTATGACGACAGGATGCAGTGGTGGCTGAATGATGAGAAACAGGAGGATATTGTATTGCCGTATGATTTGCACTGGGGCTATAGGGGGAATGCTGCTTTCTCCAGAATGCTATATACACTACCGGATGGGAAAATCCTGTTAAGCGATTTCGGAAACAGCAGGAACATGGAGAGATTCTGCATATATGATACGAATAACCGGACATGGAGTTATATCGAAGATTATGGCAAAGGATCCGATGACCGTATAGTCGCATACGGGAGTCAGAAACAGATTCTCTCTGTTCTGGAAGAGGATCTGTATTTGAGAATATATGATACAGAACAAAAAGAACTTCTGCATGAATGGCAGACAGGCATACCATTAGATGATGTGAGTCTTATGCAGTTTATCCTGGATGATGAATATCTTTTGATTGGATATAGAAACAATCTGATACAGATCTATACTGCAGATGATTTCCGGCTTGTCTTTGAAAAAGAGTTTTATCATGGTGATAATATTCATATTACAAAGGATTCGGAAAACAGAAGATTGTATCTGTATTCCGGAGGGCATGCAGGGCTTTGCCTTGATCCGGATAGCTGGACGGAATTATCGGAATTATCCTATCCTTACTTGTTTGATGCAGAAACGGATACATTGTTTTATGAAAATACAGATGGCTTTTATTTCAGGAAAATTCCTGGTTTACATCAGTTGACAGCCGAGCTGAAAGATTTACTGAAATGATAAAACAGCATTTCTATAAATCTGAAGAGCTCTGACATTATTTGTGATATACTGAAAATATATTAAGGGAGAATTGTATTTATGATCAGAATCGGATTTCCAATCATTGTTATCATCGATGCATTGACAATAGGGGTGTTATTGTTATTCTTCATGGTTGGATACAAAAGGGGATTTATTCGATACAGTGTAGATATTTTATGTAGCCTGGTTGTGGCTCTTGTGTCAATCATTGCCGGATACAAATTGTCTGATATGTTTCCGATATTTCCTGAGAAATATGTTCCGCAGTTATTTGTGGAATTTGGATTTAAAGAACTGTTAATGCGGTTTATTGATTTTGTGATCTTCTTTGCAATTGTATTGTTAGTGCTGTTACTGCTGACAAAGCCGTTACACAGTCTTGTTAATGATATGAAGAAAAAAGAAGATACTGCCGGAAAAGTCAACCAGATCTGCGGAGGTATTCTGGGACTGATTCTTGCAGATGTGATCCTTGCCGTCGTATCCTTTGCTTTTCTGATTGTACTGAAAGAACCTTATGTGATTAACGGAAGGGCAGCAGTAAAGGAAAGCTTTCTGAACTACTCCTTGAAATCCGCAAAACCGGTGATTCAGCTTGTGAATAAGATTGCTGATTCCAATTATGTGGAGAAGATGATTATAGAAATTGATAAGGAATGATTGTATGAAAAAGATTTCTCAGCTTATTCTGTCCCTGCTTCTGTTTGTCTGTATTGGCTGTTCTGCAGAAAAACAGGCAGAGGTTTCGGAAAAACCATCGGCTACTGTGCAGACAACAGAAATATGGACAAAAGATACCATGCCTGTAAAGATGGAATATCAAAGATTATATGCGTACAGCGCTTCTGCAGAAACAGAGGATCCGCAAATTCTTGAATATCTGGTTCAGATTCTGCAAACACTTGAGGTTGGCGAGGAAAATGAGCAGGTTACCGATGACTATACAGATATCATGGTGTTCTATTTTGAAGACGGAGATACATTAAGAATTGAATTCGAGCATGATAATTTTGTCAAAGACGGCAAAAGATATTATGTCGATGGTATAAACTCTGTCAGAGTGATTCTTGATGACCTGGTAGAATAAAAGACGCACAAAATGCGTCTTTTTATTGATTCAGATATAATGCCATATTTGATATATCTTCAACATGGCTTGGATAATACTGACGGATAAAGCTCTTTGCGGTGACATAGACAATCTGCTTTCCGTCTTTTTGTGTTGTGATGGCTAAAGTGTATCCTGCATCAGGTGTGTATCCGCTCTTTCCTCCGATTAGTCCGGGGATTTCGAAATTGTAGTAACCTTCATAGCCTTTGCAGTAGATTAAGACAATTGAACGCAGATTCTGTCCTGAAGGGAAAGCCTGCATCGGTGTTGTGGTATAACGGATCGTGCTGATGACCTGTTTGAATGTTTTGTTCTGTGAGGCATATGCGAGTAACTTTGCAATATCTCTGCAGGTGGAATAGTTATTCGGACTGTCATCACCATGGTTGTTCGCAAAATGTGTATTGGTCATTCCGAGTTCAGCAGCTTTTCGGTTCATCAGTTTGACAAAAGCGGAAGGAGAACCTGCAATTTTATAAGCGAGAATATTTGTGGCATCTGCTGCGGATGGAAGACATGCCGCATACAGTAAATCTTTAATTGTCGGTGTATCTCCCTCCTGATAACCTGCAGTTGTCAGGCCTGTTCCGTCAAGGTCACGAATCATGCGGTCGGTTACGGTTACCTTCTGGTTTAAATTTGTTGTGTTTTCAATGGTGATGATCATTGTCATCATCTTTGTTAAGGAAGCAGGCCACATCTTCTGATCTGCATTTTTATCCAGTAATGTTTCTCCTGTGGAAGCATCATAAGCAACAGCGTACCTGCTGGAAAGATCCGGGACATCGTCGATTTGTGTTACCCATTTTCCTGTCTCATCAAACTGATTCCATGTACCTGCTGTGTACCGAATGCCTTTAGCCATGATACCGGTAGAAGAATCAAAGTAGTATTTCACATCATCAATTGTTTTCCATCCCTTATTCAGCTCGCCATTGTCTTCAAAGTGATATGTGTAAGTGCTGATATCCTGCCAGCCGATTCTCATAGCACCATCTGAGCCAAGATAATATGTTTTGTTTTTCAAAGTGATCCAGTTTGTTTTCATGACACCGGAAGAAGCCAGATAATACCATTCGGAATTCGATTTAATCCAGCCTGTCTGCATGGCACCGGATGAATTGAAATAGTACCAGTTTGAACCGATTTTCTTCCATCTGGTTGCCATCGCACCGTTTCCATCCAGATAATACCAGATGTTTCCGAGTTTCTTCCAACCTGTCTGCATGACACCGTTTTGATCCATGTAGTACCAGATATTGTTGACTTTCTGCCACCCTTTTAACATGGCACCGGAAGAATGAAAGAGATACCATTTCGAATAGATTTTTTGCCATCCGGTTGCCATTGCTCCGCTGGCTTTTAAATAGTATTTATTTGTCCCGTTTTCCAGCCAGCCAGTCTGCATGGCACCGGAAGAGTTCATGAAATACCATTGGCCGTTTACTTTTTTCCATCCGGTTGCCATTGCACCGGATTCATTCAGATAGTACCATGTATTTCCCTCTTTCAGCCATCCTGTTTTCATAGAACCTGAAGGATTGAAATAATACCAGACAGAGTTAACCTTTTTCCATCCTGTAGCCATATCTCCGTTTGGATTCAGATAGTACCATAGATTCTTTGATTTCAGCCAACCTGTCTGCATGATGCCGGATTCATTCATGTAGTACCATTTGTTTTTGATGTATTGCCATCCGGTGGTCATTGCACCTGTCTGATCCATGTAATACCAACAGGAATGATCATAAACCCATCCTGTTTTCATATGAGCGGTTGCATCAAAATAATATGTTTTTTCTTCATTGGTGTCAGGGGAAGGAAGGCTTTCAAAGGAAGAAGTCAGATAGGATCCGTCTGCCTGCTGATATAACATGCCTATGCCATCGCTGATCCACTGGCCTTCGTTGTAAACAGCCTTGATGGAAAGATTTTTGCCCGGCATGGAAAAAGAATATTCTTCCTCTGTGTTATATGTATCATCGATACCTTCCCAATGGTCAAAGACCTGTTCTTCAGATGGATTTGCTTGAATGACGATTGATTCTCCTGCAATAGCTTCCGCATGGTCACATGTTCCACCTTCTATTTCAATCGTATATAAATCAGCGTATTCCGCTTTGATGGTTATGTTTTCATTTGGCATGACAAAGACGAATGATTCAGCATTTTTATCGAAAGAAATGTCTTGTTCACATTTCCACTCAATAAACTGTTTTCCCTGTATTTGTTTGTATTCTACATAAACTTCCTGTCCGGCAGTTGCTTCGGTTATGACAGAGTCATTGATATATGCGTTACCGTTTTCAATAATAATCCGATAAACATCTTCTTCTGCATAAACCGGAGATAATCCCGTAATAATGAGAAGCAGACTTATCAGCATCAAAAAATATCTCTTCATTTTCTTCTCCCGAGGACATGCATGCGCCTCTACGCATAATATTAACAATTTCCTTGAAAAAAACAATCCGTATCAAAGGAAATCAATCCTGTGTTTTCTGTATAATCGAATCAGAATTTGTTGTTTGCAGCAAAGGATTATGCTGACATAGGTATTGTTGATCTTTTATTGGATATTATAAAATGAATTTTATATGATAAATGTGAAAGATGAATATAGAAAAATTCCATTAATACGGAGAGGAAGATAATATGTCTCAACGTCATAATTTAATGTTTTTAAATAACATAGAGCCGGTCAGACTATTTAAAAAGGATCATGATCTTTATTATTTTATTGATCACTCAAATATGTTAAAGGATATTCTCACAATATTTGAACATAAAAATAATAATGTGAAAGAAGATCTGTCAGGCAGAGAAGAACAATATATTGCAATTACCCGCCCAAGACGTTTTGGGAAAACGTTTATGGCAGGGATGCTAGCTTCTTTTTTCAGCAAGGCAATTTCGGATGATGTCAGGGAGGTTTTCTCTCTAATGCATATAGGATTTGATAAAAACAACCTGAAAGAGATGGGGAAACACAATGTAGTATTCATTAACTTCTCTAAGGAACCGGATAATTGTGATTCATACAGCAGCTATATTAATAGAATTATACGCATTTTTAAAAATGATTTAAGGATACAATATCCTGAAATAGATTATCCTGATGAATATGCCTTAGGGGATATATTGGACATTATTTATAATCAGACAGAGGAATCTTTTATATTTGTGTTTGATGAGTGGGATCATATATTTCACCATAGTTATGTAACAGAAAGTGATAAAACTAAATATTTAAAATTTCTTGAGAACCTGTTGAAAGACAAAGCTTATGTTGAGATGGCATATATTACGGGAATTGTTCCTATCTCAAAGATGGGAGGGCCTTCTCTGCTAAATATGTTTTATGAGTATAATCTGGGAAACGATTCCCGATTTGATCAGTATTTTGGTTCTAAAGAGGAACAGGTAGATGACCTGTACAAGCGATATCTGAGGGTTACTAAAAATCCACTGATTACCAGAATTGATTTACGTGTATGGTATGACGGGTATGTAACGCGAAACAAACTGAAATTGTATAATCCAAAATCAGTCATCACAGCTTTAACGAATAATATGGTCAGCAGTTATTGGAGTGATTCCGGAAGCAATACTGAAATTTATGATTTTATCAAGTACAATTTGAATGATGTGCGGAATGATATTGGAAAACTGATTTTGGGAGAATCTGTATTTGTGCAGATTAATGACTATGCATCGAATGCGATGGCTTTAAGGACACGAAAACAGATTTTTCCAGCCATGGTTGTTTATGGTTTGCTGACATACGAAGATGGCAGAGTGAAAATCCCGAATAATGAACTGAATGGCATGTTTGCTGATTTGCTGGAAAATGATGACATGGATTATCTTCATGAACTTCATCGGGAATCGTATAAAATGTATACCGCTATGCGTGAAGGCGATACAGAATCTATTGCAAAAATCATTGAAGGAATACATTTGACAGAATCGCCTGTTCTTCAATTCAATAATGAAGCTGAACTGACCAATGTCATGACTTTGGCAACACTTTCTATGAGAAATGCTTATTACGTCACAAGAGAAGATAAGGCCGGAAAAGGGTATGCCGATTTTTTGTTTTATCCAATTAATCCCCTGGATAACTGCTATATTGTAGAATTGAAATCCAATGATACTGCAGAGAATGCTCTTCAACAGGTTCTTTCCCGACAGTATGAACTTGCATTCAAACCTAAGATAGGAGAGTCTCAAAGATTTCAGGGGAAAATTAACGCATATGGTGTTGCATGGCAGGAAAACAAAGACCATTCCTGCAAGATGAAGATCATTCGTGATGCATCGTATTCTTATTGACATGATTCCCTGAAACAAGAATAATCTCGGAAAATTGAATGTAAAACAGAGAGGCAAGAGGTTTGTTTGCTTCTCTGTTTTGTAATCTGTGTAACGATATCCCAACATCTTTTCAGATGTATAGAGTCGCTTTTTTGAAGTTAATCCATATGATTTGCTCGTAAAAGAGATAATCGTTTCATGCATATCCAGTAATTCTTTTCGTGCCTGCTTTCTGCATTTTTGATAATTGGATCGCATTGCTGAGGCTGATATAGCCAATCGCTTCTGCCGTTTGCTTCTTCAAAACATTCCATCATTTCTTTTCGCAGTATAGGATCATCGAATAAGGAAGGGTATTTTATGCTTAACTGATAAATCAGATCCTCATATTCATCACAGTGAAAAGAATGCTCTGCAGAATTATATTTCATATTGACAATTGTTTCAATCGGAAGAGTATCTTTGAAATATACAGATGACTCAATACTGTTATAAATATGCAGATAATAAAGTGTGGCAAGAGGTTTATCTTCTTTTTTGCGAATAATTCTTCCAAGTCTTTGCAGACGCTGTCTCGTTACAGAGGTGGAAGATATGACAATTCCAATCGAAGCGTCCGGGACATCCAGACCTTCATCCAAAGCTTTACAGGCAACCAGGATGTGTGTTTCTCCCATACGAAAAGAATCCAGAGAATATTTGTTTGAATCTGAAGGCATTTGTGAGTGATAAATGGTGACATCATTGGGAAATGATCTTTTCAGATCATCATATATTTCTTCCGCCTGGCTGATTCTTTCGGAAAATAAGATCACTTTTTCATCCGGTCTCTTTTTCGACAATAGGTCATTTACACATTGTCTGCGATTGGATGCGAAATATACAAGTGCTCTTCTTCGCTTAATGAGATTACAGTAATGGGCAGCAAGGCTGTCAGGATCTTCTTCTGCAATGGGGCTTAGAAATGTAAACAGTTCCTGTATGCTTTTGCCTTTCAAATCGGGATACAGCTTTAACAATTTGTGGTAGGTTACGGTAATACGGTTTTCAATTTCAGCGTAATCTTCTCTTTCATCTATTGTAAAAGATACCTTGACATGGATTAACGCAAAAGGAGAGATACTGTTTCTTTCTGCTGCCGCATCCAAACCGTAATGATAGATTTCTTTTCCCAGTGAAGGTACAAGCACGGATTGATAATTTGCAGATTGCGGTGTAGCAGAAAGCCCTAGAGAATGGTATAAAGGATTATCATAAGAAGACAATTCTAAAAAGCGAAAAATCAGACGATTGAATTCACTGCCATAATGATGACATTCATCACAAATTAAAAACTGATGGATTTTCTTATGGAAACCATCCAGTATATGCCTGCTGACAGAACTTCTTGCCGAATTAATGACATAGATCACTATGTCTGTCAAGGCGGGATCATTTTTAATTTCTCCATAATACAAACCGATTCTGTAGTGTGCAGGAAAATACTGATTATCAAAATTGAGTATTTCTTTCTGCCATTGTTTTGCCAATGTGACGGTTGGAACTATGATCCTGATCTGCGTGTTAGGAAAGCGTTGAAATAAGTCCTGCATAGCAACTAATGCAAGTACTGTTTTCCCGGCTCCTGTTATGAAATTGATCATTCCATGATCATGGTTTTCAACCCATGCATTCAAACATTCATTTTGCCATTCATATAATTCCATATTCGTGATTATAACATAGGGGAAAAAGATATCACAGCAATATCTCTGTCACATGTGAATCCGTAACGTAATAAATAGAGAATGGAAAGACTTTTCAACAAAATCATGTATAATGGATAAGATAACAGGAGAAAACAATTATGAATTATGAAGAGTTGGCAAGTCAGTTAAATACTGCTGAAAAGACTTTGAATGAAAGCTTGAAGGATGGTACAAAAACCTGCAAAACAATCCTAAAGGATACGGAAAACGGCGATTTGAAGGATCTTGATAAAGCAATAAAAGCCATGGAAGCCTCTATTGAATCTCAGAAGGAAGCTTTAAAAACCATTCGTGAAGCTATAGAAGGATTTGATCGTACAAAGTATATTGTTGGCGGTGATTTCAGCAAGCAGATGCTGGAGGAATGTGAAAAACGGGAAATCGATGTCAGAGATTTAGGTGGAATGGTTTATGACATGTTCCCAAGCAAAGTCACAATTAACAGGGAAACACTGGATATTACACTGGATAAGAAAAAAGTGCAGTGCTTTCGACCGAAAGCCCTGGTCCAAACCGTAAAGGAAACACAAGAGAAGCTAAAGAAAGAGAAATTCAATGACGAAAGATTTATCCGGGAACTTGCTGCCGCATATGATCTGGTTGTTTTGAAAAAAGGCAAGAAACTGAAAGACGGGAACGCCCTGATCAAAGATATTTATGCAATGATGGCTCCGACTGCCCGTGCAAAGAAAGAATATGATCTTCAGACATTCGCATTTGATCTGGCAAGGCTGCTCGCTTCGGGGACAAGATATTTAAAAGATGGAAGATTCCTGGACATTGACTCAAGCCGTCATGGCAGTGATGCAATTCGTTATCTTGATGTGAACGGAAATGAGAATTACTTTTCAATGATTTGTTTCCGTTAAGGAGGAATAGATGAATACCGAAGCAAAAGGCATTCGTTTTATACTGGATTTCTGGAAAGAACAGTATTTAGATGAATATATATCCAAAGGTGGAAGCAAGATAAAATTTGTCACCGGCAAACAGGGATCGGGAAAGACATATCTGCTCCAGACATTTCAGAAAGATGCTGATAAAGATGGATTTATTACCGTAAAGTTTTCCGCAAAAGATGTTTATCTGAATGATTTTAGGATTATCTATCTGGAAATCTTGAAACAGGTTGATATTACACAAAGGTTACTGGATTGTGCAAAAACGATTGTGGAAAAACTCGGAGATTCCTTTGATGATATTCCTGCTAATCGTACATACATTGATTACCTTGCTTCTGAAGATCGTGCGGATGTTCTTAATCGAAGAGCAATGAGAGATATTAACCGTGAAATGTTTTTGCGCAATACAATGATGGACCACAATTTTTCTATTGCATGCGCACAGCTTGTCGGAGATATTCTGGGTCATCCGAAAATGGAAGAATCCGAAAAAGATATTATAATGCGCTGGTTGAATGGGGATAAGACTGTCAAATCCGCTTCTTTAAGGGCCATGGGTTTTTCTTCCGGTAAACTGACGAAGTACAATGCCAGAAATATGTTACGTTCTTTGGCAGAATTAATTCGTCTTGGCGGACATAAAGGCCTGATTGTCCTGATAGATGATGTAGATATTCTTGTGGATAAAGGCGGCTTGGAAAATGTCATTTACAATAAAAATAAACGTGATGACTCTTTTGAGTCAATCCGTCAGCTGATTGATGATATTGATAGTATGCACAATATAATGTTTGTCTTCGGATTTGACAGAGTATTGATTGATGATGAAAAGAAAGGCATGAAATCATATCAGGCTTTATGGATGCGTGTGCAGAATGAAATACGTTCCGAACGGTTTAACCGATTTGCGGATATTGTTGATCTGGATAATCTTGCATTGCAGGAATACACAATGGATTATATTCTGGAAATGTCACTGGAACTTGCCGAAAAAGCTGAAAGAGCTTCAAAGAAAGCGTCTATTCTTGACGAAGAAAAATTACAGTCTCTGATCGATAAGGCAAAATACGGCGCAATCGGATTACCTCAGCTTGTTAAAGAGGCAATCCTGGAAGGAGAAACATATGAGTGATTTTAAATCCAGGAAAATCATCGAAGCGCTTCGCTCAGGAGTTCCTTCTAGAGAAGCCGGACAGTATTTTTCCGAAGCACGTCCTAAAATCATGCAGATGATGAAAGACGGTGTAGATGCGGCAGCACAAGATGGACAGTCAGGCGGTATCATTATTACCGGTAAATATGGTGAAGGGAAAACACATCTTCTGAATACCGTATACGGATTGGCGGAATCCAGGAACATGGTTGTTTCCATGATTCCTTTAAGCAAGGAATCACCATTTAATAAACAGGATCTTATTTTTAAAAAACTGATGGAGAATACATACCTTCCCGGAAGGGAGCAACCGGGCTTTATGCATGTGTTTGATGAAAAGATGCAGGACAGTCGGTTTGCATC
>JAFYCG010000287.1 GCA_017539825.1 Solobacterium sp.
AATAAAGACAAAAAAATATATGTTTACTGCTTGTCGGGAATGCGTGCTTCCCGGGCGGTAAAGCAGCTCAGAAATATGGGTTATACCAATGTCAAAAACATCGGTGGAATCAATTCATACAAAGGAAAGAAGGTGAAGTAATGAAACAGTATATTGTGGATGCCTTTACAGATCAGTTGTTTAAAGGAAACCAGGCTGCTGTTTGTGTGATGGAAGAATGGCCGGATGAAGAGCTCATGATGCATATCACAAAAGAAAACAATTTCTCCGAAACTGCTTTTACGGTTAAACAAAACGGATATTATGATCTTCGCTGGTTTACACCCGGTGGAGAAATCAATTTATGCGGTCATGCAACATTGGCTACATCATATGTATTATTCCGGTTCTATGAGCAGGAAAGCGAACAGATCATCTTCCATACATTGAGCGGCAATTTATATATCGGAAGACGGGATGATTACATTGTCATGGATTTTCCTACATATGCATGCAAACCTGTTCCGCTTACAAAAACCATGGAAGAAGTATTCGGGAAAATGCCGAAAGAAGCATATCTCGATCGTGATCTGTTGCTGGTATATGACGATGAAGATTTTATCCGGAATGTGAAGCCGGATTTTGAAAAGATGAAAGAGTTACAAGGTGCAGGTATTTCCATTACCGCAAAGGGAAAAGAATATGATTGTGTATCCAGATTCTTTGCACCGGAATTAAGCATCAATGAAGATCCGGTAACAGGATCTGTCCACTGCATGATTGCACCGTATTGGAGAGAAAAACTACATAAAAATGAAATACATGCATATCAGGCTTCAGAAAGAGGCGGTGCAATGACATGTACCTTCAAAGGTGATCGTGTTGTTCTTGCGGGGAAAGCGGTATTGTTTGCGATCTCTGAGATCCTTTATGATCTTTAGGAGGATGTGATGCATCTGGATTTATTATTTGTACATGCCTATTTAATCACCATGCAGGGAGAAGGTGTCGGTTTTATCGAAGATGGTGCTGTCGGAATCCTTGCCAATAAAATCATCTGTGTCGGAAGAACAGAAGATATTCTGAAAGAATATGAGGCAGACAGGTGTATTGATGCATCCGGGAAAGTTGTCATGCCCGGTTTGATCGATGCCCATATTCATACAGGAGATTGTTTGATCCGTGGTGTATCACAGGATATCAACAACTGGATGCAGCATGGCATCTGGCCTTACAGTAATGTGTTAAGAAAAGATACGGATGCCGTCTTAAAAGGAAGCATGTTAAATATCCTGGAAGGTATCAAAGCAGGTACAACCACTTTCTGTGATTTTGATTCACCGATGACAGAGATCATTCAGAATCATGTAAAAATCGGCAGCAGGGTGAAAGCTGCGGAAATGATCAACGACATGCCGAAGGTAAATAAATCCAAGGTAGGTGAACTGTATCCACTGGATGAAGAGGAAGGAAAGAAAAAACTGCAGAGAAATATTGACCTGATTGAAAAATGGCATGGAAAAGAAAACGGCAGAATTACATGCATGTTCGGACCGCAAGGTGCGGATATGTGCACAAAAGAGCATCTTTTAGAAATCAAATCATTAGCTGAAAAGTATGATACAAGCATTCATATGCATGTTGCTCAGGGAGATCGTGAAATCAATCAGATGGTACAAAGGTATGGGAAAAGAACCATCCCATTTCTGGATGAAATCGGTTATCTGAATGACAGACTGATTGCGGTACATCTGACAGAAGCTACCGAAGAAGAAACGGAATATCTTGCTTCCAAAGGAGCGGGAATGGTTCTTTGCAGCGGCAGTATCGGTATCATAGATGGTATTGTTCCTCCTGCTGCAGCATTCTTAAGAAAAAGCAATCGTCTTGCCTTGGGAACAGACCAGGCACCCGGCAACAATTGCAACAACATGTTTAATGAAATGAAATTCACCGCTATCTTAAACAAATGCAAGGCAAAGGATCCTTCTGTATTTCCGGCATGGAAAGTATTGCGGATGGCAACCATTGAAGCGGCAAGAACCATCCGTCTGGATCATGAGATCGGATCATTGGAAGAAGGAAAAAAAGCAGATCTGATCATGATTGACATGTCAAAACCAAATCTGTCTCCTGTTATTTTGAAACCCATCCGCAACATTATTCCTAATCTTGTCTATTCCGCAAAAGGAAATGAAGTGGAAATGGTTGTGATTGACGGAAAGATCATCATGGAAAATTATCATGTCAATACCGTTGATGAAAAGAAAGTTGTATCTGAAGCACAAGAGGCAGCGGAAAGAATAGCAGAAAAGGCGAAAGATTTATTTCGGGGAATGGAAAATACACCGCTCATGCAGATGATGCATAGAGGTGAATTATAAAGAGCAGCAAGTGCTGCTCTTTAGTTTTCCAGCATGTTTTTCAGATACACATACCAGAACAGATCTTTTCCGTATTTTTCCCAGTATCCGAATCCTTCGGAATTGCGTAAAGATGTCTTGTCATATGCCAGTCCGGCATAGGAATATGCATTGACTTCACAAGCCAGAGCAATCATTTCATTGCGAATATTCTCCGGAATATCCAATCCCTGAAGCTGTGGTTCCACCATGCGGGTGACTGTCTCATCAAACCGTATTCTTGCTTCATCTTCATAGATATCCAAAGTTTGATTTTGATAGGAAAACTGCTGCCTGTCTTTACTGATTCTGAGTATGCCATACTGCAAAGGATAAACAGATAAACTTTCCGTGCAGATATCCGTTAAGGATTCTGAAACAGCTGTATGCTGAAGATGGGAATGACCGCTGAGATTTAAATAGACATCATATTTCTTTAACAGCTTTTCAACATCTTCATGGTTGTTCATCACAAAACCTTTGTACATCATATCATTCTGTTTCAGAACATTCTGATGTGACATGGTGATCACCTGTATGTTCTTTTCTTTTGCAAGTTTTAACTGTTCTTCTGCCCATTTGAAAGTTGCATCGGTTAAGGTACCGCTGTTGAAATGGGTATTTGTATCCAGAGCCATAAGCCATAAATCATCGGATAAAGCTGATACATAGCTGAATGTGGATTCCTCTTTTGACAAAGCATTGTCATAGCCAAACCGACCGGCAATGTTTGTGAATGTTTCCGTATTCATATTTTTGGTTTTTCCTTTATTTTCCCCAATATACGTATCCGCAAAAGGATAATCAATATCATGATTGCCGGGAATGACATATACAGGTATGCCTGCTTCCTGTAACACAGAGAATTTGTCTTTTAATTTCTGCAGACTGATTACTTCACCATTGAATGTCAGATCGCCACAGATCAATATTCCATCGGGGTTTGCGTCTTTTGCCTGATCGATAAATGTATCCAGAATATCTGTTCCTCTTTCAATCAGCTTTCCGTCATTGCTCAGCAATAATCGCTGAAAGACAGGACCTTCATCATACAGTTCATCAGCCAGATAATGCATATCCGTAGTCACCCAGTAAACAAGAGATCCTTCTTCTGAAACAGAATCCCTTTGATGGAATGTTTCTGTATTTTCCGTCTGCTTCATACAACCTCCTGTGAATAAACAGAATATGAGTAAGATGCATTTCATTTTCATAAACATATTTTACTATGATTTTCTATTGTGTACATCAAACAAATCCTTGAAATGTATTGCCTGTCTTCAATGATACGGTATAAAGGAAAAAGAGATCGTTCTATGGTAAAATGGACGGGAATGTGAGGAAAAGCGGATAAGAACTATCCTTGGGAAGGAGAGGCTTTAATGAAGGAATATGAAATCCTCCCATGCGGAGATACAGCAGTATTAATACGTTTTGAACAGAAAATTGATCCTGCAATTCTGCGTCAGGTGACTATGATGGCTAACGCCATCAAAGAGGCAGAGATCAAAGGCATTCTGGATCTGATTCCGGCTTATGCCTCCATACTTGTCTGTATTGATCCGTTAAAAACGGATATGAGAAGTATTATCGCTGAAATAGAGAAATTAAAACCGGAAAAACAGAGTGAAAAAGAAGAACAAAGAATGATCAGAATTCCGGTGTTATATGGAAGACCTTTTGCGGAAGATCTGGAACATGTCGCAAAGCATGCAGGCATATCCATAGAAGAGGTGATTCGGATCCATACAGCGAATACCTATCCGGTATATATGATCGGTTTCTTACCGGGATTTCCATATCTGGGAAATCTGGATGAAAGAATACATACACCAAGAAGAACGGAACCAAGAACCGATATACCTGCAGGTGCGGTCGGTATCGGCGGCAGCCAGACAGGAGTTTATCCGATTTCTTCACCGGGAGGATGGCATATTATCGGACAGACACCTGTCAAACTGTATGATTCCGATCAGAAACAACCTGTTCTTTTACAAAGCGGAGATCTGATTCAGTTTTATGCGATCAATGAAGATGAATATGAAAAGATCGAAAAAGCCGGAGGGAAGTTATGTTTGTGAAAGTAAAACAATCCGGTGCGGTAACCACCATTCAGGATACCGGAAGATACGGATTTCAGGGACAGGGTATTCCTGTCAGCGGTGCAATGGATCCCCTTGCGATGAAAATGGCAAACATCCTTGTAGGAAATGAAGAAAACCATCCGGTGATCGAATGTATCGGCATAGGACCTGTATTGGAATTTTCAGATTCTGTTTATTTTGCGGTAAGCGGCGGAAATTTCAAAATGCAGCTGAATGATGAAGCTATACAAATCAATCATTTATATCTGGCAAAGAAGGATGATGTTTTGAAGATCACATATTCTGCATCACACAGAAGCTGTATAATTGCCTTTGCGGCGGATTTTGATCTTGCACCTGTATATGGCAGTTATGCGACAGATATAAAAAGCCGTATCGGTCCGTATGAGGGCAGAAAGTTTAAAAGCGGAGATATCATCACACTGAAAAATGTAAAGACGAAGCTGCCGAATGAAAAGAAAAGAATCATGGAAGATTATCCGGCTAAAGAAGCCGTCACAAAGATCAGGGTGATTCCGGGACCTAATGAAGATTTGTTTACAGATGACGGCATCAAAATATTCTATCAGAGTATCTATACCATTTCCCCGAAGTCTGATAAGATGGGATTCCGTCTGGATGGGGAAACCGTAGAAACCACAGGCAGTCATGATATTCTTTCTGCAGGTATTGCCGATGGAAGCATACAGATTACTTCCCAGCAGCCGATTCTGATGATGAAAGATCATGCGGCAACCGGAGGATATCCTGTGATCGCAACAGTTATACGTGCCGATTTTCCTAAGGCGTCCCAGCTGATGCCGGGGGATCAGATACAGTTTCAGATGGTCAGTATCGAAGAGGCAGCGGATGCTTTAAAAAAGCAGAATCAATATCTGGAAGAAAAGAAAAAAGTATTTGAAAAGAAAGGAATTTTCGGCAGATTCAGGAGGTAGTTATGTTTATTGATTTAAACAGTGATTTGGGAGAAAGTTTCGGAAGATATACACTCGGTTGTGATGAACAGGTTGTGCCGTTAGTGACTTCAGTCAATGTTGCATGCGGGTTTCATGCGGGTGATCCGGTTGTGATGAAAAAGACCGTTCAATTGGCAAAGGAACATAAGACATCCATCGGTGTACATCCGGGATTTGATGATTTACAGGGCTTTGGCAGAAGAAATATGCATCTGTCTTATGAAGAATTACAGGCATGTGTTCTTTACCAGATCGGTGCTCTTGATGCCTTTTGTAAAGCAGAAGGTGTCAATCTTGCACATGTCAAACCACATGGTGCCATGTACAACATGGCCTGCAAAGACAAAAACATGGCTAAAGCAATCTGTGAAGCTATCAGTCAATACAATCAGCAACTGATTATGCTGGCACAGGAAAGCGGTGAATTATATCGTAGCGCAAAAGAAATGGGTTTAAGAACAGCAGCGGAAGTATTTGCGGACAGGGCATATGAAGAAGACGGTACGCTTGTTTCCAGGACAAAACCGGGGGCAATGATTACGGATCCGGAAGAAGCCATCAACCGGGTAATACGTATGATTACAGAGGGAAAAGTAAGGAGTATTACAGGCAGGGATATTTCTGTAAAAGCGGATTCTGTCTGTGTGCATGGAGATGGGGCTAAAGCTCTTGAATTCATACAGAAAATCAGAAGCACATGTAAAGAAAAAGGAATAGAAATTGTTTCTTTAAGTGCATTTATTTGAGGAGGAATACATGAAAAAATATATAAAAATGATTTGTTTGTGCTGCATGGTATTTATGATTGCAGGATGTAATTCCATTCAGCAGAAAGTGAATGATTTTAACGGGAAGATCTTCGGCAATACCTATACGATTGATACATTTGATAACTTCGGTACAAAGGTATTATCCACACATGGATCGAGAATTGATATTTCCGGAAATGTTGTACAACAGGCAACCTATGATGATTCTACATCCTCAACCGGATATGTGAACACATTGAGTTCTGTCATCACCTTAACGATTGACGGTCATGAAATGCTGACATGCGGTGACACAACCATCTTCTATGAAGACGGATTGAAACCGGATGTGGATTTCAGAGTCGATGTGATCGATTCGGAGAGTGATTCTCTTTTGGACAGTCCGGTCATTTCCGGACTGGTGAACAGTGTCAAAAACAAATTCGGCAAACAGATGGTTGTTGTGATTAAGTCACAGACCGGTTATCCGATTTATGCCTTTTCAGGCAAGAAAGTAACTTGGTCCATACCGGATGATTTGCCGAAATTTACAAAACTGATGGTTGATGGAAAAGCCTTGTATTTACACAGAGCTAATTTCCAGATCATCGATAAAGATCTGATTGATGATTGAAGTTGTCATGAATGATCCGGATGGCAATCCCTTTTGTGTAGTGCAGAAGTAAAAAGATTGAGGTATAAATGATAAAAAAGTTTGCAGAAGTTACAGGAAGATATATTGAAAAAATCATCGGTCAGGAAAGACTGGCGTATGCCATGTCGGATACATCCGATTTATACGACCTGATTGAATGGGCGGAACACGGAGGGTATCCGGGTTCTGTAATCCTGTTTTTTGATTTTGAAACAGGGAAGGTATATCAACCGTTTGAGAAGAAAAGAAATGTTGTATACGGGATACCGGTATACGCTAATGGCTTTTACTATTTCCTGAAAGGGGATTACGACACTAAAAAAGTCGTATTATATTCGTATATTCCGGATCAGGATCCTGAGATCATTACAGAGATGAACCTGGAAGAAGTCAATCTCTATAACCTGAGAATTGTTCCTGATCCTGTACATGTGATCAGTCAGGATGATACATTTGTCTGTTATTATCCCGAAAAAATATCCTTTGCCTTAAAACCTGAGGAAACTGTTACCTTTATTGAAGAGGATAAAGTATATATAGAAGCATGGGTAGAAGAAGGCTGGGATGATGTCAATCACCGTGCTTCAGAAAATTACAGATATTACCATAAAGTGATAGTAAAGGATTACCTGGGAAATACTTTGTCTGAAGAAACAGGTTCTCTTTACCAGTCACAGGATGGTACCTGGTGGATCTCTTAGGAACTCATATGATAAAAACAGAAGAAATACCGGTTGAAAGAATTGAGGAATTCTGGGATCTTCATTTACAATATCTGATCAATGACGGGATCATTGAGGATGAAGAAGATATAGCGTATTTTTCAGGCGAAGAATACAGAAACATCATCAAAGCACATATGATCAGGGAAACAGACAAACATCATATGGTTTATTTCGTTGAAGATAATCAGAGAATCGGAGCAGCCCAGTATAACACGTATCAAAGTGAGGACGGAAAGTGTTTTATACTGGATTTCTGGGTATTTCCTGCTTACAGAGGAAACGGAACAGGACATCAATGTTTTGAAGCATTGGAGGCTTACACAAAAGCGGACGGTGCTGTTTACTACGAACTTAACAGTCAGAAAGAGAACTCCATCCGTTTCTGGAAATCTTTGGGATTTCAGGAAAACGGAAAAGATGAGTATGGTATGCCGCTGTTTGTGAAAAAGAAAAAATCATGTTAAGTCACAAAAGCAGGAGAATGCCGTGGTCTTCTGAAATGATAGAGAAAAGATGATATGAAAAGATTTGTATTAAACCCTGAACCCTTTTCTTCCAAAGATATCCTGAACAAGCTGGAAGAAAACGATATATTCATTAATGATTATGCAAAACAGTATTTTGCCCATCCTTTGTTTTCAACAGAAAAAGCAGAAACAACTGTCATCACAATCGCTTCATTACGGGAGATCGGCTTTGACAGTGGTGCAACATTAAATGAGCTGTTACAGACAATACCGCAAATCGGATTGAAGCCATGTCCTGTAAATACCGGTGTATTTCTTCGTCTGTTCTGGAAGGATCAGCCACAGAGCCATGATTCCCTATTGAGCGGAACACACCGGTCACCGGATGGTGCAGTTACTGTTCTTTCTGAGATACTTGAACAGGATGATACTTTTCCGAAAGGATTATACCTTCGTCATGTAGAGGGGAAGCTTTGGTTAAGAGGTTATGTGTGTGATGCATCATACCGCTTTTCAGGAGAGGATCTGTTTGCGTTTGATGCTGCATTTACCAAAGGAGAAGGTCATAACTGTCTGTGTTATGATGCCATGGAAAAGAAGGAATTTTGAAGAAACATGTTAGATAACAAAGGTTTTGATTTATGGGCAGACGGGTATGACAAAGCAGTAGGTATTTCTGATGAAGAACATACATATCCGTTTGCGGGTTATAAAGATGTATTGGGAAATATATTTCAAACAGTCATGCAGACTGAAAATGCAACAGTATTGGATATAGGCTTTGGCACAGGCACATTGACAGCTAAATTGTATGAACATGGCTGTGTGATTTATGGTCAGGATTTTTCTTCCTCAATGATTGAAATAGCATCAGTAAAAATGCCTTTGGCACATCTGTATCAGGGAGATTTTGCAAAAGGCCTTGTTGAACTGTTGATGTCACAAAGATATGACTATATTATTGCGACATATTCCCTGCATCATCTGACAGATGAACAGAAGGTTATATTCCTGCATGCTTTACAAAAGCAATTATCTGAAAACGGAAAGATACTGATTGGGGATGTTGCATTTGAAACGCGTGAACAATTGGAACAGTGCAAAGAAAAAGCCGGTGAAGAATGGGATGATGAAGAAATATATTTTGTCATTGATGAACTGAAAAGAGAATTTCCGGATCTTATTTTCACTAAGATATCCTATTGTGCAGGTGTAATCTGTTTGTAAAGAATCATTGCATAAATTTGTATATGAAAAAAGGTATAACCTCGAGAGGCTATACCTTTTTCTTAACTACTCAATCATGATTGTCTTACTTTCAGGAATCTTCGGAGTATCCTTTTTTGGAACATCCAGATGTAATACGCCATCTTCAAATTTCGCTTTCACATCCTGTTCGGTGATGTCCTCACCTACATAGAAGGATCTCTGCATCATTCCTGCATATCTTTCCTGACGAACATAAGTTCCTTCTTTGTCTTTTTCTTCCTTATCCAATCCCTTGGAAGCGGTAATGGTCAGATTGCCTTCATGCAGTTCAATGTTCAGATCTTCTTTCTTGAAACCAGGCAAATCAATCTCTACTTCATAGTGATCACCATGGTCTCTGACATCTGTCAGCATTTCCCTGTTGGCATGCTTGCCATAGAGCTTGTGTCTTACATCGTGCCCGAAATCAGGCATCATCGGAAAATCATCCATCCAGTCATCAAATAAATTTTCTGTAAATAATCTTGGTAGCAACATAGTCATTTACCTCCTTTACTTTCACTCAATGTTCAATCAATGAACTATGTGTTTCAGCAAGGGGAATGGAGTGTTTGGATTCTTTTCAGATCTTCTCTTTTTCCTTTGCACTTATGTTATAGATCTGATTTCTGGCACTGTCAATAGGTGAGTGCTAAAATTTTAAATTATTTTTTTCTTTTATCCGCATAGTGTAAAATGCTTGTAGACAAGGAGAATATACAATGATCTATTATGTGCCGGGATGTGATTTTAATCGCAATCATCCGGAAGAAGGAAGAATGATAAAGGAGTTTATTCTATCCGGAAATGTGAAGCTTGGGCAATGCTGCAGGAAGGAAATTGACTATCTGAAAAAAGGAGATACACTGATTACCAACTGTACATTGTGCGACATGATGTTTGCGGAAAGATGTCCGGATATTCAGGTGATCAGCACCTATGAATATCTTTTGAATGAAGAAAGATTTGTATGGCCTGATTACGAAGGAGAAGCAATCACATTGCAGGATTGTTGGAGAGCAAGGAACAATCCTTCCATTCAGGAAGCTGTCAGAAAATGTCTGACAAACATGAATATGCATGTTGTAGAAATGGATGAAAACAGAAATAACAGCAGATATTGCGGAGTCTGGCTGAATAATCCACCTGCAGAAGACTGTGTCCGTCTTGCGCCGAATACATTTTATGATCTTGAAAAAAACTATAGGAAACTTCTATCTGCAGAAGAGCAGAAAACAAAAATGGAAGCATGGGTCAGTCAATATACTACAGAAAGAACAGCTGTCTACTGTAACGGATGTGAAAAGGGCATTCGCTTAGGCGGAGGAAATCCTGTGCATATGATTGAACTTTTGGTAAACAGAAAATGAAATCAAAGGAGACCTTCATGAATAACAATATCAAAGAACAGATTTTGAATGGTGAAACTGTATTGGGATTGGAACTTGGTTCGACAAGGATCAAAGCAGTTCTGATTGCTAAAGATCATCTGCCTATAGCTGAAGGTTCCTTTGCATGGGAAAACCATTATGAAAACGGCTATTGGACATATGACCTGGAAGAAGTGAGACAGGGTGTACAATCCTGCTACAAAGATTTGAAACAGGATGTATTTCAAAAATACGGTGTTATTTTAAAGAAGCTTCACGCTATAGGTGTTTCAGCGATGATGCATGGTTATCTTGCCTTTGATGAAAACGGTACATTGCTGACACCGTTTCGCACATGGCGTAATACCACCACTTTGGAAGCAGCTCAAAAACTGTCAGATCTTTTTCAATTCAATATTCCGCAAAGGTGGTCTGTTGCCCATTTATATCAGGCAATTCTAAATCATGAGGAACATGTATCTTCAATTCATTCGATCAATACCTTATCCGGGTATATGCATGAATTGCTGACAGCGGAAAGAGTATTGGGAATCGGAGATGCTTCAGGCATGTTTCCGATTGATCCGAAGACAGGGGATTATGATGAAAAGATGCTCTCTTTATTTGAAGAGGTGAAAGGGGATTATTCCTGGAAACTGAAAGAGATTCTTCCGGTTGTCAAAAAGGCCGGAGAATATGCAGGTAAACTGACCAAAGAAGGCGCATTGCTGCTGGATCCATCCGGTGATCTTGAAGAAGGTATTGTTTTCTGTCCGCCGGAAGGGGATGCCGGTACCGGCATGACGGCAACAAACAGTATCAGAGAAAAAACAGGAAATGTATCTGCAGGTACCAGTATTTTCGGCATGATTGTATTGGATAAACCATTGAAGCATTATTATCCGGAAGTGGATATTGTCACTACACCGGATGGAGCACCTGTTGCTATGATCCATTGCAATAACTGTTCGTCGGATATTAATGCATGGATCAATATGTTTCAGGAATTGTTGCAGATGACAGGAACGGATATTTCACAAGATGAACTGTACAGGATACTGTTTGAAAGATCTCTGGAAGGGGATGCTGACTGCAGTTCCATGGTGAATTTCAATTATGTTTCCGGAGAACATGTCACAGGATGTGAAAACGGAAGTCCTTTGTTTATACGCTCTGTAGGGAGCAGTTTCAACCTGGCAAATTTCATGAAAGCACAGATCTATTCTGCATTCAGCGTATTGAAGATCGGCATGGACCTTTTAAAAGAAAAAGAGAAGATTGAAATCAAACGCATCTATGGACATGGAGGATTATTCAAGACGAAAGGTGTCGCACAAAGATATCTTGCCGCTGCATTGAATACGGAAACTGTAATCAAAAAGACAGCCGGTGAAGGAGGTCCGTGGGGCATGGCTTTGTTAGCACAATATATGGATGCATATAATCTATCTCTGGCAGACTGGCTTGAGCAGAAGGTCTTCGTGCATGATGAAGAGGAAACAATCATTCCGAATCCGGAAGAAGTATCCGGTTTTGAACAGTATATTGAGAATTATAAAAATCTGCTTTCTGTCGAAAAAGAAGCAGGCATGTTGCTGAAATAGAAATGGCCAGATGTAATTTGAAATCAAGGCAGAATACACAGTGAATCTTTCAGATTCTGATTCATTACCCTCTATAATTTACTTAATATGTTAAAAATAATGAGATTAAGTAAATTATAAGCTCAATATTTATTGAAAACTGCGATATATTTGATTATAATTTACTTAATCTATCAAATTTTTATAGATTAAGTAAATTAAAGTGAGGATTATATGCTGATAGGAAGAGAAAAAGAGATTGTGCAAATAAAAAATGCCTTTGGTGATACGTATTCTCATTTTATTGCAGTGTATGGGCGTCTCAGAATTGGAAAAACTTTTCTGATTAGAGAGACATTTGGATATCGCTTTACCTTTCAGCATGCAGGTTTATCTGAAGGGAATATGGAGGAACAGTTATTCGCTTTTGATGCGTCATTAAAAAATGCCGGATATCAGGTTCCAAGAAAGTCAAGTAACTGGCTGGAGGCATTTGAATACCTGAAAGACCTTATACGAAATTCTTCCGAACAGAAAAAAGTCATTTTCCTTGATGAATTATCATGGATGGATACAAAACGATCTGATCTGATGATGGCATTGGAAAGTTTCTGGAATGGATGGGCATCCGGTAGAAGAGACATTGTTCTGATTATATGTACGTCTGCAACATCATGGATGTTGAAAAAGGTAATCCATAATAAAGCCGGATTGTATCACAGATTGACAGAGGAAATATATCTCCGTCCATTCATGCTTTGGGAGTGTGAAGAATTTGTAAAACAGTCAGGTTTAATATTGAACCGGGAACAAATTTTACAATATTATATGATTTCAGGAGGAGTTCCATATTATTGGAGTCTTCTGAGAAAAGGCCTTAGCTTATCCCGGAATATCGATCAAATATTTTTTAGAAATGATGCCATATTGAAAGATGAGTATCGATATCTGTATGCCTCAATATTCAGAAATCCGGAAGTATATCTCAAGATAATTGATGTGTTAGGCCATAAGAAAGTCGGAATGACAAGAGAAGAAATCATTGATTTTACAGGGATTCCAAATTCGGGTGATCTTTCTTTGAAATTAGAGGAATTGGAGAGTTGTGGATTTATACGAAAATACTTTCCGTTCGGGATGAAAAAGAAAAATGCAGTTTACCAACTGATTGATTTCTTTACGTTGTTTCATCACAAGTTCATGGAAAC
>JAFYCG010000288.1 GCA_017539825.1 Solobacterium sp.
CTCTGACCACCGGAAAGAGCTTTCGGTTTTCTGTCGAGATACTGCATGATGCCAAGGATTTCAGCTGCGTCATTAACTCTTGCGTCGATTTCGTTCTTCGGCACTTTTCTGAGTTTGAGCGGGAATTCCATGTTTTCGCGTACTGTCATGTGCGGATAGAGAGCATAGTTCTGGAATACCATTGCGATGTCTCTGTCCTTTGGTGCTACGTCGTTTACGAGTTTGTCATCGATGTAGAGTTCACCTCTTGTGATCTCTTCAAGACCTGCAACCATTCTGAGAGTTGTGGACTTACCGCAGCCGGATGGACCGACTAATACGATAAATTCCTTGTCTTTGATGTCAAGATTGAAGTCATCAACTGCTACAACACCTTCGTCTGTGACTTTCAGTTTGTAGCTCTTTTCCTCAGCAGGCTCTTCCGCTTTTTTCTTCTTCTTTTTCGGTTTGTCTGCCTCAGCATTTGGATAGATTTTCTGGATGTGTTTAAGTGATACTGTTGCCATAATTAATTTTGCCCCTTTCTTTATAGCATGAAAGAATTATGATGTCATCGCCGGTAAAACATCGAAAAGGCTTTGACATACTGGCACGGTCTTTCACCGTTACAGCCTTTTTAGGTTTGCTGATTACTCAGCAGTATTCAGAAGATAGTCAATATAGGAAATATCTTCTTCGATATGCGTGCTGTTTGCGATTACCGCAATGCACAGGTCTTTGTTGATTTCTGCATTCTGGAATACAGGGAATGTAGTGAGATCAATCGCATTGACCACTTCTTCGGTTGAAGCTTCATATTCTTCTGCCTCTCCGAGACTGTACTCAATAGAGTTGTCATCCAGAATGACGGTGTTCTTCAGAAGATATGGCTGAAGTTGTGAATAGAGTGAAGCGTCATATTCCTGAATGAAGCTCAAGTCTAACAGCAATCCGCTTGCGGACATCTGCCGGCAGGCTTCTTCATTCATCAAAATCAGGTCTAACTGCTTGGCGCTGATTGCTCCTAGCACTTTCAATTTGGAGGCGTATGCATACTGGTGATCTTCACCGGATGGATTTTCCGCCAGGTACAAATCATAGTATACCAGAATTTCTTCTTTTTTGGGGTTTTTCTCGGCATAATCCAGATAATCTGTTGTCAGTTTTTTATCCAGATCCTCACCGAATACTACATTGCCGTATGCGGTATACAGCACAACATCTTTCTTTGTCAGATTTCTGTAGATGGTTGAACCAAGCACAAAGATGACGACACATGCGGTAAATATCGGCAGTTTGTAGTAAGCAACGATATATTTCAGCTTATCATCAAATGACATTTCTTTAAATGCCTTGCGATTCGCTTCTCTTTCTTCTTTGGTTCCTGTCATTCTTCACCCTCATATGTACATGTTCTGAAAACAGGCAGGAACAGATAGGAGGAGATCACTGCACACAGGCCTTCTCCCAACAGGATTGTCGGTGTAAACAGAAAGACAATAACATAAAACATTACAAAGTGGATAAAGATAACCACGATTGTGCAAAACAGATAGTGGAATCCGATCAGGAATGAATTCTTGATCATGTTCCAGTCTGTGTTGACGAAACGTGCAGTCATCGGGAATAAATACAGAAGGACGACTGTAAATACAACAGCTGCACAGATCAGCAATGCCAGGTTTAATGTCCACATGATGGCCAATGCTCCGGTTGTCGATGAACGAAGATGGTAGACGACATAGCCATCGGTTGCCAATACTGCACCGATGACCAGCATGATCAGCCATAAACGTGTACTTTGCACAAAATTCTTTTTGAAAGAATCAAAAAACAACTTGGTGATGTGTCTGTCTTTATCATCCGCAATTTTAAATGCCGTGTAATATAAAGCAGTTGTAGAAGCGCCGATCGTAAATATCGGCCATGAACAGAGAAGCCAAAGCAGATTCAGCCAACAACAATAACTGAATCGGAGAAAAAGCTGGCTGAATCTGCTTTCATACGAAAATATGCTCATCTTACCCTCCAGGTCAGAATTCCGTAGATTCTCTCAATATCAGATCTGTAGCAACATGGACCGATCTGTAATCGATCGATGGTTCCTGCATTCTGGACATCAGCAGCTGCATTGCAGAATATGCCATTGCCTGTGAATGAATATGCACTGTAGACAATGTAGGATAGAAAATTCGTGATTCATGCGTATCATCGAACCCGAGAAAACGAACTTTCTTTAAGTTTTTCCGGTTTCTTTGCGCCAGTATCTGCATCGCATCGATTGCGTAAAAATCATTTGCACAAATGAATACATCCGGCAGTTCATCAAGATCATCCAGAGCATCCGACAGTGCATCGGTGTCCCTGTCCTTGAAAGGAATAATGTATTTCTTTTCTACCGGTATGTCAGCCATCAGCATGGCAAGGCGGAAAGCCGAATATCTTTCATAGAAAGACTGGCAGTGTGTATAATCACCGATGAATCCGATCTTCTTAAATCCTCTTTCCAACATCAGATTCACAAAGCGTGTAATTTCTGTCATGTTGTTCATCAGCAGCATATCAGCATTTAAAGTCTCACCCTTGATCCGGGCCGGTC
>JAFYCG010000289.1 GCA_017539825.1 Solobacterium sp.
ATACACCGATAATCAGGAAGTGCAGTTCTTTATCATTCAACGGTACGGAAGTATAATCGTTGATTTTTAAAAAGTAATCATGCAGCCTGGCTATCACACTGACAAGCCAGTACATCAGTCTTGTAAACATAGAATATGCCTCCAATGCACTTTATCATAGCATAGTTCCCTATAGAAATAATTAAGAATCCTATAAATTTAAGCTAAAGATGATATGATTATTAGTGTATAAACAAAGGAGATACTCTATGCCTAAAGTCAGTGTAATAATACCTGCATATAATGCGGAAAAAGGGATTGAGAGATGTGTCAGAAGCATTCTGAATCAGGAATACAAGGACTTGGAAGTTCTGGTCGTAGATGACGGCAGTAAAGACCATACAGGGGAAATACTTGATAAAATAGCCAAAGAAGATGAAAGGCTGGTTGTCATCCATAAGCAGAACGGCGGTGTATCTGTTGCCAGAAATACCGCAATCAAACAAGCCAGGGGAAAATACATCCAGTTTTCCGATGCGGATGACTGGATGAGCAAGGAAGCAACCAAACTTCTTGTCAGAACCATGGAAGAACAGAAGTGCGATATGGTTGTGGCGGATTTCTATCGTGTTGTCAAAGACAACGTATCAAGAAAAGGGAATATCTTTTCCGAAAAACCGTTAACCAGACAGGAATATGCGGAATATATGATGGAGAATCCTGCCGATTACTATTACGGTGTATTGTGGAATAAACTGTATAAAAAAGAAATCATCGATCAGTATCATCTCGGCATGGATGAGAAATTACAATGGTGTGAGGATTTTGTGTTCAATCTGGAATATGTTGTACATGCTGATACCATCGGTATTTTATCCGTTCCGGTCTATTACTATGTCAAGACAGAAGGCTCATTAGTCGCTAAAAACTTATCCTTAACAAGAATCGTGCAGATGAAGACAAGCATGTTCAGCTACTATGACAACTTCTATAAGAATGTTCTGGATGAAAAAACATACAGGGCAGAAAGAATCAATATCGCCAGATTCTTAATTGATGCAGCTGACGACGATATGACATTGCCTTTAGTACCAGGCACAAAGAAGTTAGGAGAAGAGAGTGTTCCTGCCTATTTTTCCAGTGATTATGCAAGCTGGCCGGTTATGGTCTACTACATGAAGAAGGCATATGATCAGCACTATAATTCCATTGCGTTAAAATACGAACTGACTTTACAGGATGTCAAGATTCTTTCCTGTATCAATGATTCCGATCATGTCAGCTCCAGAAGGGATATTGCTGATTTTACCGGTATGAACAAGATGAGTATTTTAGGTGCTTTGACAAAGCTTTCCATGAAGAACTTAGTCATATTCTCTGTTGAAGGCAATAACTTCAAGATGGACATTGCACCTGCCGGCAAGGATATCCGGGAAGATATTCTGCAGGCGGAGAAAGATGTCAGAAAAATCATGTTTAAAGATTTCAGTGATGCGGAAAAACATGAAATTCATATGTTCATGCAGCGGATCTGTCAGAATCTGAAAGACAGTATTTGAGGTGGTTATGGATACAAAGAAGAAGATGGCAATGATTGCCGGAAGGGACAACTGGCATACAAAAGATTTTCCGGAAGAAGGCATACCGGTTGTCACCATGTCTGACGGTCCTCATGGCTTGCGTGTCGAAAAAGAAGCGGGCATCGGCTTTCCCCAATCCGTACCATCTGTCGCATGGCCGGTATTATCCGCATTCGGATGCAGTTTTGATACAGCATTGCTTCAGGAAATCGGTGCTGCATTAGCAGAAGAATGCATCGGAGAAGGTGTTGATGTATTACTGGCACCGGGTATCAACCATAAAAGAAATCCTTTATGCGGAAGAAACTTTGAATATTTCAGCGAGGATCCGGTTGTATCAGGAGAATTAGGAACAGCGTATATCAATGGTTTACAGAAAAACGGTGTAGGAACTTCACTGAAACATTACGCTGCAAATTCCCGTGAAGAAGGAAGACTGGTAACCGACAGTATTGTCGATGAAAGAACCTTACATGAGATCTACTTAAAGGCATTTGATATGGTGATTCATAAGGCAAAACCATGGACCATCATGATGGCCTACAATATGCTGAATGGCATATATTGCTGTGAAAATGAATTCCTCATGAACCATGCCTGAAAAGAAGGATTTGACGGTGTGTTTGTCTCTGACTGGGGAGGCGTAAGTGATCCTGCAGCTTCTGTCATTCATGGTTTAAACCTGATCATGCCCGGTGATCATCGTGCAGAAACAAAGATACAGGAGGCAATGGACAGAGGTGTCATATCACAGGAAAAGCTGGATGAATGTGTCAACTATATTATCGATCTTGCAAAGAAGGTATCTCATCATTCTCCGAAACCCTATGATATGCAGAAACATCTGGATCTTGCTTTAAAAGCAGCAGAAGAAAGCATTGTTCTTTTGAAAAATGAAGATATTCTTCCTGTTAAAAAGGACAGTTCCTTTCTGCTTGTCGGCAACATATTAAAAGCAAGCAATCATGGGGGTAACGGCTCCTCGAGAGTCGAAGCAATATCAGTAGACCATGTTGCAGATATCTTTGAAAAAAGAAAGATCAATTATGAATTCTACAGCGGCAAAAGCATTGAAAAAACAATCCGCTTAGCCAAAGAAAAAGATATTGTGATTGTCGGTGCAGGATATTATGAAAAGGAAGAGTCGGAAGGGTATGATCGAAGGAATATGCGCTTATCCGCTCATCAGAACCGTTTGATCCAGGAATTATGCAAAAATCATGATCATGTCATCGTCGTCATCCAGACAGGCAGTCCTGTGGAGATGCCTTGGAAAGACGATGTTGAAGGCATTCTGTATATGAATCTTTCGGGAAGCAGAGGCGGAAGTGCTTTGACAAATATCCTGTTCGGTATCTCCTGTCCATCCGCAAGACTGGCGGAAACTTTCCCTGTACACGTAAAAGATGTACCATCCTATTCCTACTTTTCGAACAATCCCCACCAGATGGAATATCGTGAAGGCATCTTCACAGGATACCGTTACTATGATACATTTGATATTCCTGTGAATTACAGTTTCGGACACGGTTTATCCTATACACATTTCTCTTACAGTAATTTGAAGACAGAGGATTATTCCTTATCCTTTACCTTGAAGAATGACGGTGAATATGATGCCAGAAATACGGTATTCCTGTATATCGGCATGCAGGAAAGTGCCATCGCAAGACCTGCCAAAGAACTGAAAGCTTTCCAGTCCGTCTATCTGAAAAAAGGGGAGGAAAGAAGAATTACCTTTAACCTCGAAGAAAGCATGTTTCAATATTACGATGTCAGAAAACATGACTGGATGGTTGAAGAGGGAATGTATCAGCTGATGGTCGGCGGAGCCGTGAATGAAATCTTCTTACAAACAGAGATGTATCATGAAGGCATTCAGGATCCGTATACTTCCATTCAGAAAGAATTCTATGATCTGTCGGAAGGGAAGCTTCAGATTGAAAAAGCATCTTTTGAAAAGATGCTTGGCAGGCAGATTCCGAAGTATAAGGATAATATAGATGCAGACAGTTCCCTGAAGGATCTTGAACTGCACACATTCCGCTTTCTTGCAAAGATTCTTTCCAGGAAGAAAGAACTTTTACCCGGTGTGCGCTTGTCGACAATACAGGAAACACCGCTCAGACAGATATTGATGGCGGATCAGAAGATCACATGGGAAACCATTGACGGCATGGTGGCATTCTTTAACGGCATGCCCATCAAAGGATTACGAAAAATCCGGAAGAGTTTAAAATGATTATGGTCTGATCGTAACCTTTTGGTTTATTTCGATACAGGCACGAATACGAAAATGATAGATAAAGGCAGAATCCTTCTTCTCTATATGCATAAGATACCCCGTCGTATCACTGAGGAAGGGCATGCCTTTTTCTTTTGCGTATGTCATCATCGGTTTTAACTGAAGGATATTAACAGAAGATAAATCCGTAAGGGAGACCATCTGTCCGACATGGAGACCATGCGGAATGGTGATGCACTTTTCAGGCAATTGTAATCCTTTTTCCTCAATGACATACCGATATGTCCCAAGACCGACCTGTATCGGAATGATTCTGTCTTCAATTTCTCCGTTTAAAATCTCTTTGGAAATGCGTATGGAAGGGGTCATCATATGGTATGTCTGCTGTTGAAGAGAAAGATCATCAAATACCTTCTGATATTCATAGACATCGATCTTCTCATCCAGGGACTGCATGACCTGCACATTGGTTTTTTCCGTATAGTTACTTTCCAGAAGATGGATTCTCTCTAATTCGAGGTATCTTTTTTCTTCTTCCAGCCTTGCGATTCTTTCGCTGAGAATGCGTTGTTCCCTGTCGATGACATTGATGATTTCATCCGTATTCCTGCTTGTATAAAAGGATGAAATATCATCGAGACCGATGGAATAACCGCGATACTTACGGATGTAAATCAAGCTTATATAATCATCGAGATCATAATCATAATAACCGTTGGAAAGCTTCTTGGGATGCAGAAGTCCCTTATTCCTGTAGGAGCGGATTGTCTCTGCATTTATACCTGTTAGTTTTGATAATTCATGGACTTTCATAGACATACCCCCTTGACCCTGTATATGATACAGGGTCTATCATAATTATATCTAAGTTTGTGAAAAAACAAACATGGATTAGGGAGGAATAATGAAAAAGAAACACTTAAGTAGTGCTATCAGCACATTACTGGTTCTTTGTCTTGCCGGCTGCACAGGTGGAAGCACTTCTGCAAACACTTCTGCCGCTGAAGAAGGCAAATACAAGGCCGGTACTTACACAGCTTCTGCTGATGGCCACAATGGTCCTGTTACCGTATCTGTAACAGTCTCCGCTGACAAGATTGAATCTGTAGAAATTACAGAACATTCCGAAACAGCAGGTATCTCCGATGCAGCTATCGCTGATCTTCCGGGGGCAATTGTAGAGGCACAGTCTCCGAACGTTGATGCAGTATCCGGTTCAACCGATACATCTACAGCTATTATCACTGCTGTAAAAGATGCATTGACACAGGCAGGTGCAACATTTGATGATGAACAGGCAGCAGCACCATCTGATGGTGAAAATGCAGCCATCACATTCACAGCCGGCACATATACCGGTGCAGGCACAGGTTATAACGGTCCGATCGAACTGGATGTCACATTCTCTGAAGATGCAATTACAGATATTCAGGTAAAAACATCCGGTGAAACAGAACATGTCGGTACAGTTGCTTATGACATCATGTTTGATGATATCAAAGCTGCTACAGGTACAGGCGTTGACACAGTTTCCGGTGCTACATTCTCCAGCTTAGCTGTTAAGAACGCTGTTAACGACGCTGCTGAACAGGCAGGTGCTTCCGATATGGCAGCATTCAAGAAAAACACAGTTGTTCATGAAGCAGGCGATCCGATTGAAGAGACATATGATGTTGTCGTTGTCGGTG
>JAFYCG010000290.1 GCA_017539825.1 Solobacterium sp.
AAAGCCCTGGATGAATTACATGGCGGATCCAATGCAAGCTATGCTATCCGTTTTGCGGCAGGTTTCAAAAACATGCGCGTTGTCCTTTCCGGCATGAGCAACATGGAACAGATGATGGATAATGTATCTTTCATGGAGGATTTCCAGCCACTAAACGAAAAGGAAATGGAAGCCATCAAGAAAGTCTGTGATGTCTACAACAACATGCATTCCATTCCGTGTACTTCCTGCAGATACTGCATCGAAGAAAGCACCTGTCCGAAAAACATTCTGATCCCGGACCTGTTCTCCAGTTATAATGCAAAGATGATCTTCAATGACTGGAATGCAGACCATTATTATGACAGAGCCATCAGCAATAACGGAAGGGCTTCCGATTGTATCAAATGCGGAAAATGTGAAAGAGTTTGTCCGCAACACCTTCCGATTCGTGAATTACTGCAGACAGTTGCCAAGGAATTCAAAGAGTAAGATTTATAAAAGGCAGAACACAATCTGCCTTTTTTCGTATTCCGTTATATCAAGCGTGCATTTGCCTTGAACTTCGGATGGTATTTGATATGCACCTGCTGTCCTTCCACCAGATCAGATCTTGGATTGGATAGAATTCCTTCGATTTCCTCACCATCCTCTAATACATATTTTGCATAATATTGCAGATCGATTTCACCCGGTTCTCCTTCATCAACGATCCTTGAAATCACAGCGATTGTTTCAATTCCGTCTTCTTCAATCTGTTTCTTCATTCTTTGTGAAAACAGATAGATTGCTGCACAGACAATGATCAATCCTGCCCATAAAATGATTCCCTTAGTATCCATATTTCCTCCTTTGTATTTGTATATCTGCATTTATCAAACAGAAACGACAGTCTACACTATATCCAACTATATGTTTTCTTTCAAGATTGAACATCATGAAACCGAAAAAATCTCCCGGAAATTTCGTCAATCATTCAAGAGCTCCTTATCAAATTTTATTAATATACATTATATTCATAGGGTATAATGTATACAGCGAGGTAATTATATGTCAATCAATAATACTGTTATTCAAGAAGTACAGGTATACCGTCGAGGTGCCGAGATTACACGTAAAGGAACAATTTCTCTTGAAGAAGGAAGAAACAGGGTCAGAATTGCCGGATTAAGTGAAAATTCCGATGCAAATTCATTGAAACTCTTCTTCCCGGAATCTGTCACAGGAAACAATATTCATACAATCAATCCTGCAATGGACCTGCAGGATGAAGAAAAAGAATCCGATGAAATCACACAGAAAATCGAATTTCTGACAAAAGAAATCGAAATCCTGAATGAACAGCAGCAGTTATGGAAAACAAACGGCAACTTCCAGAAACTGAATTCTGTCGACATGAAAGATATGGAATCCTATATCGAAAAACTGCCGGACAGGGTGATGGAAATCTTCCATAAAATTGCAGAACTGGGAAAAGAAAAAGAACAGCTGGAAAAGAAACTCAACAAGGTTCTTGAACAGGAACGCAAGCCGATCATTGAAGCTGACTTTTATGCCGAAAAAGCAGGAACATATCCATTCCGTCTGCAATATCATGATTATGCGGCAAGATGGAATCCTGTCTATGAAGTACATACAGAAGGCAAAGGGGAAGATCTCGAATTCCGTTTAAGAGCCAATATCACCCAGACAACAAACGAAGACTGGAAAGATGTGCAGATTTCCCTCTTCACAGGAAACCCATCCATCTCCAATGATCTTCCGATACTGAATCCTCTGTATCTCAATATCAGACAGGAAGTACAAAATACTTTCATGGGAGCAGGAAAAGGAATGGCAAGAGCACCTATGATGATGGCTTCTTCCATGGCTATGGCTGATTCTGCACCAATCTTTGAAGAAGACATGGAAGAAACTGCCAATTTCAAACGCATTGAAACCCCGCAGGCAGAAGTGAATGACAATGACACCATGACAGAATATGCATTATCCGCAAAACAGGATATTCTTTCCAACAATGAAGGAACAATTGTCGATCTGCATACATTCTCCATTCCTGCAGATTATAAACTCATTGCCGTTCCGAAGATGGATAATCATGCTTATCTTTGTGCAGAAATCAAGACAGAAGACCTTCCTGTCATGATCCGCGGTACAGCTTCCGTATATCTGAATAATGCCTATGCAGGAAACATTCAGATCTCTCCGAATATGACACAGGAGACTTTCCGCATTTCTCTCGGTAAAGATGAAAAGATCCAGATCCAAAGAAAAGAGATCATGAAGAAAAATGCTTCTGCATTAATCCGCAACCAGAAAACAAGAGAACAGGAATACGAAATCCTCCTTTCCAACAAAAAGCAGGAAGAAGTAACCATTCATGTTTCCGACCAGGTTCCTGTTTCACAGGATAAGACCATTACCGTAGATACCTTAAAGACAGATCAGGGTAAAGTGGATGAATTGACCGGTAAAATTACCTGGGAAATCACATTACAGCCAAATACTTCAAAATCCGTCCATCTTGCTTATCGTACCGCATGGCCGAAGGACAAGGATCTGCAGGAAAGCAGAACTGCTTCTTTGTCCAGACAATTCTGTCCTGTTTGCAGCAGCCGTGTTTACGGAAGATTCTGTCCGGAATGCGGAGCAGATGTTAATGCAATGCGATAATACACTTAATGATTCTTTACAAATGCCCTGTGATATCACAGGGCATTTTCAATTTGCATCTTTTCTCATGAATCTGTGGAATTCTGTCTCTAATTGTTCATGGTCAGGCAAGTATAGCTGATAGCGACTGACAAAAATCTGATTGGTAATATTCTGAAGTGCATAATGCATAACCAGTTTATTCTGATACGTACCAAGAACAATTCCAATTGGCTCTGTATCACCTTCTGTGTTCATTTCTTCACGGTAATAATTCAGATAAAAATTCATCTGTCCAATATCCTCATATTGAACCTCTCCATGTTTAAGATCAATTAAGACAAAACATTTCAAAATACGATGATAGAATACCAAATCTACCGTATATGTTCTTCCTTCGATTGCCATTTTCTGCTGTCTGCCCACATACGTGAAACCTTTACCAAGCTCAAGAAAAAACATACTCAGATTATTCACAAGAGCTTCTTCAATATCACCTTCATTGTATGTTGGAAGCTGTGGCAAACCTGTAAATTCAAATATTTATGGTTCTTTCAGAATGTCTTCAGGTTTCTCAATAATCTTTCCTTCCCTGGCTATTTTCATGACTTCCCCTTTTTCGGTACTCAATGCAAGACGATGGAACAGCATACTTTTCATCTGTCGTTTCAGTTCGCGAACTCCCCAGCGTTCCAGTTCACATTGTTTTTCATAGAAAGAAGTTCAAAAGGATCATTGATTTTCAGAAGTTCAATGTAATGGCTCCAGCTCAAAAAGTCAGACAGTGTCTGACTTTTTGGATAAGTCAGATAAAGTCTTCTCATATAAATAACATTACTGTGACTGAATCCTTTGCCATATCTTTCCGTCAAATCATGTGACAAACGATTCAAAATATCCAATCCATACTCTGCTTTTTCATTTCCGTGCTGTTCATACTCTACAATCTGTCTGCCGATTTCCCAGTATGTCTGTACCATAGCTGAATTGACAGCTGCAACTGCTTTTATGCGGCCTTGTTCCAGTGTTTTACCGACATCCGCTAAAAGACGGTCATACTCACGTTGCGTTTTCATTGCCATTAGTTTCTTTTCATTCATCGTTATAACCTCCGTTTTTCTTTCTTGAAAGACATCGTTTTCTTTTGTTCTGTTACACTTTTGAATGTTCAAGTGCCCATGAAAAGCTATACATAATATGATCTGTAAACTGACAAAAAATTTGTCTCTCATTATATTTATAGGAGGTAATTTTGATTTTTATCAATATTTCTCTATCTTATAAAGAAGAATATTTGGAATAACAAAAAAACAATGATGTCATAAACACCATTGTTAAGAATCAATTGTCCAGACGATTCATTTTAATATCCTGCATATGAGTGGATAAAATATTATCTTCTTCCAATATGCGGAGTGCATCCTTTCGGGATAAATAAAATCTAATGCCAAGTACTTTTATTTCATTCTCTTTCATATCTTCCAGTACTTTTTCGCAGACATTCTCATGATGTTCATCCAAAACATGATTGTTTAACAGAAGCTCTATTGCTGATTGATAATAATTCCTATAACTTTCAGCCGTCTTTTTTCTTAAACCTTCCTGTTGCAAAGTACGAATATAACCGGAATCATTCCGATACTGATCTGCGAGCTGTATTGTATTCAGAGTGAATAAACCCGGATATTTATCTAATGCTTCTTTTGAAGGAAACATAAACTGACCTTGTCCACTCACATTGAATCCCATCAGTTTTTTATATCCGTCATTCAGTTCAATCTCATGTGTAATGACATAGGCAATTCTTGAATCCGGATATTCTGATTGTAAAAGAAGAAGTTCCTCAAAGCTGCATGGATTCTCAAACTGCATATCCATATTCACATAAGCAGAATCAGGGAGCTGGTCCAGCACTTCTTTCTGTTGGCTCCGGTCAATAGTCCAATCATATACCGAGTAGGAATTAGGAAGATTCCACCATACCGGAAGAGTATCATAGGAATATAAATCATAGGTTTCTGAGGGTTCTGTGATTATTCCGTCAATGAATTGAATATTCTGTAAAGGTTCATGGACAAATGACAATGTTTCAAAAGAAGTTCGAAAACTATCCAGCAGCTTGAAATCCAATTGGTATTTACCATAATCCAATCTTTCATATGTCATTGGCCATTGATTAAACCAAGCGATATATCCCGGTGCGAATATACTGTAATATGCCTGAATATAATACATGGCATTGGATGCTTCTTTTTCTGCATTAGTTCTTCCATCATATGGTTCTTCTTGTGAAATCCATTCCAGTTCATTTATATGCCAGGAATTCTTCTCCAGGTAAATATCTCTTCCTTTAAAAAATCCTGTCACCAGCAATGCCACGATAATCAGTACCAGAAGAATGCGTCCATACACATACTTACGCATTTTTTTCTGCACATTTCTGTTTAATTCTTTCATTGCTTCGTCATCATATGCAGAATGCCCTTCCAGCAATTTTTCAATTGTATCTTTCTCACTCATCAATATATCCTTCTTTCTTTGCCAACTCTTTCAGTTTTTCTTTTGTACGATAACGAATCACCCTGACATTCTGTACGCTTGTATTGACAATCTTTGCGATTTCTTCATCCTTTAATCCCGCTGTCACCGTTAACAGAATAATATTTTTCTCCAATGGTTCCATCGAAAAGATCTTCTCATACAGCCATAATCTCTGTTCCTGCTTCTCTTTATAGAAGTAAGAAGGATCAGGTATGTTTTTAATCTTTTCTGCATCCATATCCAGCATTCGTTTTCGCTTCCGCACCTTCATGTAGAAAAGATTCTTCAAAACCAGAAACAGCCAGGCCTGTATATTTTCATGAGAATCCAACGTCAGAAAAGCCTTCAAAAAAGTCTCCTCTGTCAGATCCTCGGCCTCTTGCACATGATGTGTCAAAGAGAGTGCATACAGATACAAAGGCTTATAATATAATTTGTATATTTTTGTGAATAATTTGTTTTCCATACTTTTTATGCATACAATAAGACAAGCCCTGCCACAATGCATGTCAAGCCTGCCAAGGCAATCGTCATGTCATTGTTTGTCTCTTTATATCTGCCTTCCATTTTGTTTGCAGACAAAAAGAGATTATCATTTCTTTTCAAGCCGGAATATCCGGAAGGCATTCCCCCTCTTTGCGGCTGGATTCCATTACCGAAGATTAACACTATGAATCCTGCAACGATCAGTGCAACAGAAAAAGATATACCTTTCAGTAATATTGAAAATATGCAGCTGCATAAAACACATATAACTACAGATATCAGATATTTCTTTGAGAGCTTCATGAATGTCTCCTACATTAATAATGCTTATACAAGAAAAATATTACAAAAAAATCTTCTTTTACAGAAGATTTTTCAGTCAGTCATCATATTCTCTTTTCACACGTGGAATCGATGGAAAAATAATTGTCTGTTCCTCTTTGATCTCTGCCTCCAGCCAGCGATCATATAATTCAGCCGGTGTTTCATTAAAAACAGGCTTTAAATGTGCAACAACCTCATCTTTATCCATGCCGTGTTCAATCACGAATACAACACCATCTTCTTCATAGATGCTCAGGCTGCATTCCTCATATTTTTCTCTGTTTTTCATACTATTATTATAGCGCTTATTCGATGAAACGAAACATCATTCATGAAAAAGATGACGATCTTTCCGCTATAATAATAGTAGTATTCACCAAAACGGAGTAATCATATGAATAATTTAATACAAGAATATCAAAGCAAGCTTCGCACACCGGAGCAGGCTGTACAAATTGTCAAAAGCGGTGACTGGGTGGACTATGGCGGCAATGTCTGTTTCCCTGCTCTTTTAGACAAAGCTTTATCGGAAAGAAAAGAAGAATTAAAAGATATCAAGATCAGAGGCAATCTCTGCTTCGGTCCCATTCAGGTTGTCGAATGCGATCCGACAAGAGAGCACTTTCTCTATAACAGCTGGCATTGTTCCGCTTATGAAAGAAAACTCTGTGACAAAGGATTATGCAACTACATTCCCATGATCTTCAGAAATGTCGTTCCGTATTACCGTCATTTCTTAACGGTAAATGTTGCCATGATGTGTGTCACACCGATGGATAAGCATGGCTACTTTAACCTTTCCTGTGCAGCAGGAGTAGCCAAAGGCATCCTGGATAAAGCAGACTATATCATTTTGGAAATCAATGAACATTTGCCACGTATATTAGGCGGTTTTGATGAAAGCATCCATATCTCTGAGGTTGACTGCATCGTCGAAGGAAAACATGATCCTCTGCCTGAATTTCCGATTCCCAAACCGACTAAAGAAGATATACAGATTGCCCAGCATATTATTCCTTACATTGTCGATGGTGCAACATTGCAGTTGGGTATAGGTAGTCTTCCCAACGTTGTCGGCAGCATGCTGGTAAAATCGGATTTAAAAGATTTAGGCATGCATACGGAATTATGCGGTGATGCCTATTACGAATTATTCAAAGCAGGAAAACTGACAAACAAGAAAAAAACCTATCAGCCTGAAAAAGGCGTGACAGGTATGGTGTTTGGTTCTCAATCTCTATATGACTGGGTAGATAATAATCCCGGTGTCATTGTTGAACCATTGGAATTTGTCAATGCATCAGAGATCATTGCCTTGCAGGAAAACATGGTCGCGATCAATAACTGTATCTCCATTGATCTCTATGGACAGACCGGTGCGGAAAGTGCAGGATTCAGACATATCAGCGGAACCGGCGGACAATTGGATTACTTGACCGGTGCAGCCATGAGCAAAGGCGGAAAAGCTTTTGCCTGCATGACATCTACTTTTACGGATAAACAAGGGAAAGTACATTCCCGCATTGTCCCCTATTTCACAGGTGATATTGTCACCATTCCAAGAAGCCAGGATCACTTTGTGGTAACGGAATACGGTGCAGTAAATTTAGCAGGAAGATCCACATGGGAAAGAGCGGAAATGTTAATATCGATTGCTCATCCTGACTTCAGAGAAGAATTAATCCAGGCTGCTGAAAAACAGAAAATCTGGAGAAAATATCACAAATAATGAAGAGAGAAATACAAATGAAAAAACCGGACTATGTACTATTAAGAAACGGAAAGAATGCCTTCCCTGAAATCATACAATGTATACGAAATGCCAAAGAATCCATTCTGATTGTCATGTTTATCTGGCGTGGCGATCATATCGGCCACATTCTCGCTCAAGAAGTATTAGATGCGGCAGACAGAGGGGTCAAGGTAGAGATCATTAAGGACAGATACGGTGTATTGTTTGAGCTCAGCGAAGAAGATCAGACTGCTATGCTGCATGATGAGATAAGTATTATCGAAACTTTTAAAATTCTTGGGATGGAGATGTTCTATCATCCATCTCAGTTTAATAAGCATCACATACAAAAAGATGCACTGTTTCAAAAGATGAAAGCACATCCCAACATCACCATTCTCAACAACAAAACCCTATATGATCATTCCAAGATTTATATCTTTGATAATAAGATCATGATCTTCGGCGGCATCAATATCGAGGACAAAGAGAACGGGAAAGATAAAGAAAATCGTTTCTATAAAGACCTGATGGTAAAAACAGATGACGAAAGACTGATCCGACAGTATCTCGATGTAACAGGCGGCTTTGATCAGGAACTTCCTGCAGTAGTCTATAACAGATATTCACCAAAGAAGCATTTTGACATCAAAGAGATGTATCTGCAGATGCTGATGCAGGCAAAAGAGAAGATCTTTATCATGATGCCGTATCTTTCACCTGTCAAAGAGATTACGGATGAACTGATTAAGGCATTGGATCGTAATGTTACACTGGAGATTCTTGTCCCTGTCAGAAGCAATCTGTCTTCCGACCTGAACAAAAGTGTCATTGCAGAGCTTTATTCTTATGCAAATGAACATGAGAAAAAAATACATGTGTTCTTTACAAATGATATGAGTCATACCAAACTGGTATGCACCGATCAGATGATTTCCTTTGGCTCAGCGAATATGACACGGAAAGCATTTGAACTATTAGGTGAGACGAATATTCTGATCCGAAATGATGATTCTCCCCTGGCAAAATCCGTCCGGGAATTTATACAGGATGAAAAGAACAATGCGACAGAAATACAAGGGAATAAAGATCTAACATATTCTTCCTTACGGGTTTTCATCGAAAGACTGTTTACGTAAACACAAAACAAATCATTCCTCCCGATACAAATAATTATCCACCGGCTTAGTCGGTGGTTTTTCAGATGTGGGCAGAGTCGCGAGTCCATCGCGTGACGGAAGGAAGTCAGGTAAACATGGACCGAATGTATTCACGTTCACAGAATATTTCGCTTTGTTTTTACTTGAAGTGTTAGATCTAAAAAAGAATGGTCAAAATGTGACCATTCTTTTTCTTACAGTTTCGCTGCTACAGCAGTTAATATTTTCTCTGCATCTCCTACTACACCATAATCTGAATACGCAAAGATCGGTGCTTTAGGATCTTTATTGATACTGATGACTTTTTTAGCTCTTGCAATACCGCATACATATTGTGCTGCACCGGATACACCTGCATTCACCAGTAATTTCGGTTTAACGGATTTACCGCTTGTGCCAATCATGGAACTTTCATCTTTCACACGGCCTGTATCGATAAAGCTTCTTGACCATGCGATTGCACCGTCAACCTTATCTGCAAGCTGTGTTAATGCATTCCATGAAGCATCGGAAGTAATACCTCTTCCTGCAGATACAACTACATCTGCATCTTCAATGTTATTGGTATCTTTCTGATTTTCTTCAAAGCCGAGGAATTCCTCTGTGGATGTTTCATCATTTAAGAATGATGTATCTTCACAAACAAGCTCTGCTTCATATTTTGCAGCTTCTTCTGTCTGTAAGATGCCCGGACGGACAGATGCCATAACCGGTCTTGCATTTGGAATATAGATCTCACTGATAACCTTACCGCCGAATGCCGGAACCATGCAGTTGAGTCTGTCTTTTCCGTAACGCAAATCAATGCAATGTGCAGCTAAACCTGTCTTTACCAGTGCAACTACAGTTGGTGCAAGTTCTGAGCCAATAGCTGTTGCACCAAAGAAGAAATATTCAGGCTGGTATTTCTGTACCAGTTTTTCAATTGCCTTTGCGTATAGATCACAACGGTATTCTTTCAAAGAAGTATGTTCTACAGCGTATACTTTTTCTGCACCGAGATCTCCTAAATTCTTTGCATCTTTCAGATCATCTCCCAATGCAACCGCACAAACTTTATATTCTCCGATAACCTTTGCGATTTCCTGTGATTTTGCAAGAAGTTCTTTGACTACATCTGCATCCTTCTGTGCATATACCCAGATTTCCTTAGCCATTATGCTTCCTCCTTCACACCAATAATCTGGTGAATGATTTCAACAACCTGATCTGCAATCTCTGTCTCTGTTCCCTGTAACATCTTGCATTCTTTATTACCGGACATTGCTTCTACTTCACCATTCTGTGAAGGAGATCCCTTTAATCCGAGATACTGATCATCAACATCTTTGAGATCAGCAGCACTTAAGACTTTCAATGTTTTATTCTTTGCTTCAAGAATGGTTCTGACATTTTTGAATCTGACTTCATTTGCCTTCGGTGTGACACCGATGACACATGGTGTTTGTAATCTGTATTTGCCTCTTCCTGTTTCAAACTGCTTTGTAACAACCATGCCATTGTCATAATACAGATCCACAACATTTGTCGCATGTGCTGCATTTAACCATACACCTAACTGGGAAGGAACATGTGCTGTAGCACCGTCTGCACTTTCATTGCCTGTTAAAATGACATCAAATGTTCCGACTGTTTCAATCAGTTTGCTTAATGTATAAGAAGTAGCTAAGGAATCCGCTCCGCCAACCTTTCGGTCACTGATCAGATATGCTGCATCTGCTCCCATTGCCAATCCTTCCAGAAGCTGTTCTTTTGCGGCAGGAGGTCCCATGGAAACAAGTGTAATTGTTCCGCCATTCTGTTCCTTTAAACGTAGTGCTGCTTCAATCGCATGACAGTCTGCTTCATTAATGACTGCAGGAATACCGTCACGAACAAGTCTTTTTGATTCCGGATCAATCGTGATCTTTTCATAGTATTCCGGATCCGGTACAGATTTGATACATACTGCAATATTCATCATATTCATCCTTTCTTACAAACTGTTTGCGACATTGTCCAGGAATGTCTTATCGCTGAAGCATGCAATCTGTAATGCTTTCGCATCACGATAGTACTGTTCAATACCCGTTTCATGAATGACACCTGTTCCGCCCATCAGTAACATGCATTCACTGGAAACCTTCTCCAATAACGGTCCGCATGCTGACTTAACTGCACCTGCTTCAATGGAATCATGAATACCGCAGTTACGATTCATCAGATGTCCATACAATGCATTACGGAAATTCAATACATCCAGCTGTAACTTGGCAAGATCATGTCTTGCTGCCTGATAGGAATCCCATAAGGATCTTCCCATCTGTACACGCTTTTTCAGATAGTCTGCTGTCTTGGCAATCATGGCTTCACATCCGCCTAAGGCAATTGCGCCATATCCGCTTAACTCCGGTCCAAACAACATCAATAGTGCCATCGGATAAGGCATTCTGTCAGATTCAGGAACTCTGATATTGTCAAAGTAAACACTTCCCGTACGGCTTCCGTTTAATCCGACTTTGTTTTCAATATGGCCTGCGGAGAATCCCGGATCACTTGTATGTACAAAGAAGACATCCAGACCTTCCATGGTTCTGAAATCAATCTGGTCTCTTGTCAAGGCAATAACCATGAAGACATCCACATCATCTGCCTGTGTAACCAGAACCTTGCCACCGTTGATAACCCATTCATCACCATCTTTGACAGCCTTTGTCTGATATTCAAACAAATTATTTCCACCTGCAGGTTCATTACCTGCTAAGCCGATTATGATATCTCCGTTGATTGCCGGAATGACATATTTTTCAATCTGTTCCTGAGAACATGATTTCAACAACGGTCCGTTAAATACCTGTCTCAACAGGGTTAAGAACCCAAAAGTAGCACTCTCTTTACTGACTTCCTCCAGTAATAATCCCCAGCTGATATAGTCAGGACCTGTGCCTGTATATTCTTCGGGAATCGGCATGGTAAACATACCGAGTTTTCCCATTTCCTTCAGTATTTCTTTCGGACTGGCTTCTTCATCTTCTAATTGTTTTGCGAACGGACGAACTCTCTTTTGTGCAAATTCTGCAAAGCTTTTTTGAAGTAGTTTCCGGTCTTCATTCATGTACCACATGATTATTTCCTCCTGCTTTTCTCTGCTTTTAGAATATCGGAGATATTCTATGCAAAATACATACAAAATTAAAATATGTATGAAATTTATACATATTTTATTTCTGTATGAATGATATAATAAAAACGGAGATACTTTATGTTGAAGACATATACAAAAGAACTGTTTGAAAAAACAATCATTGACATGACAAAGGAAATGTCATTTGAAAAAATCAGGGTCAAAGATATCTGTGAAAGAATAGGCTGTGACAGGCAGACCTTCTATTACCACTTCCGTGATAAATATGATCTTGCTGCATGGATCTTCACCAAAGAATATGAAGGTATTTTACGATCCACGAATGGCAAGTTTCCGGAAGAACATGCGGCAATAACCCTGAGACACATGTATCAATTCCGTTCTTTTTACCGTAAAGCTTTTTCAGATCAATCACAAAATGCCATTTCAAAATACATCTATAACTACTATGTCAATCTTGGTACTAACGCTGTCAAGAAAATACTCAACATGGATACTTTGGATTTAGAAATTGTTTATTCCATCAAAAGCCATGCATATGCATGCATCGGTCATACCATTGAATGGCTTAACGGAACAGAAAAATATACACCGGAAGAATTTGCAAGATTGCAATATCTGACCATGCCGCAAATATTAAAAAAGGCTTATGGAATCAAATCTTAGTTCCAAAGCCTTTTTTCTTAATCTAAATTCAACGCAGAGATTCTTGATGCATCTGCAGCAATTGTCAGGAAATCATCCTTCCGAATGACATAGTCTTTTTTGACATTGGTAATCACTTTATTCTCTGCTTCTTTACGCACACCGATAATATTTACGCCATAGATTTCACGTAAATTTAACTGTTGCAATTCCCTGTTCCACCATAGTTCAGGAGCTTTAATCTCCATAATGGCATAATCATTTGTAATCTGGAAAATATCGATAATCTTCGGATTCATTAAAGCAATTGCCACTCTTTGTCCCATCTCATTTTCAGGCTGAATAACATTATCCGCACCAACCCTTTCAAGAACATATTTGTATCTTTCATTGTTAGCTTTGGCGATAATATGTTTAATACCGAGTTCTTTCAGATTCAGAATGGTGATAACGCTTGGTTCAAGATGAGAACCCATCGCTACAACTACCACATCAGCATCCTGTACGCCTGCTTCTTTTAACTGTTCAATATCCCTGGAATCCGCACAAACCACATTAGGGACAATATCTTCAACTGCCTGTACTGCAAGCATGTCTTTATCAATAGCGATAACATCCTGTCCTGCATTGGCAATTGTGGTAGCCATTGCAGATCCAAAATTACCTAAACCGATTACCACATATAAATTTGCATTTGACGCTGCCATAACACTCTCCTTCTTTTAACCGATAATAATATTTGCATCAGGATAACGGACATGATTGCCCGCTTTTTCTTCCTTATGAAAAGCCATATACACACTAAGCGGACCCAGTCTGCCGATAAACATAAGTATCATGATGATGATCTTTCCTCCGGCAGATAAGGAAGCCGTAATACCGGTAGATATACCGACTGTCGCAATTGCTGAGAATACTTCAAACAACAATGGCAGTAAATTCGTTCCGGGTTCTGTAATAGTCAGGAATACTGTCATGATAAAGATGATTGAAAAATACAAGGTGACAATCGTGAAAGCATGCCTCAATAACATCGGCGATATTCTCTTATGAGAAATCACAGCATCCTTATGTTCACTGTTCATGGAATTCATAGCAGTTCTGACAAGCACTACCGCAGTCGTTGTTTTTATACCGCCGGCTGTTCCTCCCGGAGATCCGCCAATCAGCATATAGATACACATGATCAGTAACATCGGTCTTGTACATCTTCCGATATTTACCGTTGCAAATCCGGCGGTACGCAATGTCACAGATTGAAACAGACTGACCAGCATCTTTTCAGAACTTGTCTGAAAACTGAGTGTTCCCGGATTTCTGCTTTCAAACATCAGGAAGAACAAAGCACCTGTTCCCAATAAAAGAAATGTGGCTTTCAAAACAACCCTTGCATGCAGGGATAAACGCTTAACAGAAGGATTGATGACAGTTCCCTGTTTCAAACGCTCTCTTAACACATTGTTAATCTCAAACCAGACCATGAAACCAAGACCGCCGGTAATGATCAGGAAAATAACTGTAAAATTAATGAGCGGATCTGTCGCAAAGGTTACCAGACTATCTGAGGCAAAACAGTCAAATCCCGCATTGGTGAAGGCGGATACCGCCAGAAACAACGCATTGAACAAACCGGTTTTCGTCCCATAGAAATCTGTCATTCTTATGCTTAATAAAATAAATCCGATTGATTCAAAAATAATCGTATATAACATAATTTTACGAATATACGAAGAAACATCATATAAGTCACTTTTCCCGGAAGCAGTTGCGAACAGCTTCTTTTCTACAGTAGCCATCCGTTTCAAGTTTCTCTGCATGATGATCGCGATAATCGTCATCGGTCCAAGACCCCCGATCTCCATCAGAAAGATCATGACAATTTTCCCGAACAGGTTATATTGCTCCGCAACCGTAATCGTCGTTAATCCTGTTACACAAACTGCACTGAGTGAAACAAACAGGTTATCCAGATACGCTCTTGGTTTTGTCAGATTCGTAAACGGCAAGCTCAACAATATAGAACCGATGATAATTACCACCAGAAATGCCATCAATAATATCTTCTCAGGTTTGTTTGTATCCCCCAGTTTTTCTATCCAGGATTTCTTTCTTGCAAAATAAAATCCTTTTTCTGTTGTCTTATTCATAACAAATATGATATCACGATATAGAAAAACAGAGTAATTTTTTATTACAGTAAATCATACTTCATAAGAAAAACGATTTGCGTATTTTACCGAAACAGCTCCGGTTCAAAAAATGTACATATTCTGCAATTTCCGTATCTGTTCCATATGCATACAATGATTTTTGAGATCAAGGTTTTTTCGACAGTCCCCTTTATCATATAAAAAGAGCTCCTTTTCGGAGCCAATGGTGTCAACCCAAGAAAATGGGTTGACGCTTTTTTTTGACTTCAGTTCCAGTGTAATCTTAACTACAGGCACTACGATGTGTCAGTTTTATAAAAAAGCGTATATGAAAACATCTTTTTCGTCATATATTTC
>JAFYCG010000291.1 GCA_017539825.1 Solobacterium sp.
AACATTTTTCCCTGCAAGCAGAGATTTCTTTGCGAATTGATAATGCAATGAATTAATCACTGCAATATACACGGTATCAAACTGATCATCAGAGAGGAACCGGTCAATATCACTGTCAACTGTCTTTACATTGAATTTATCCGCAAGTTCTCTTGTCTGACCGATATGTTTTTCCAGGCACCAGATTGCCTCAACACGAATAGAGCCTTTGTCCTGGAAGGTATTCAAGAATACATTAGCGATCATTCCTGATCCGATCATTCCGACTTTCATACGTTTATTCTCCTTCTAAATTCTGTTCTTACTTGCAATTATTTTCGACTGCCTCAATTACCTTTGGCCCGTTAACGATGCAGGCCGTGGAAGTAACATTGAAGATCTTCAATCCTGCAAAACGTTCTCTTTCCCTGATCGGGATATCCTTTGTCAGGATGACAGCTGATACACCCACAAGATCTTCTTTTGTAATTTTGTTGTCGATACCCAGGGTTCCCTGTGTTTCAACTTTGATTTCATGTCCTCTTTCCTTCGCAGCTTTTTCAATTCCTTCTGCTGCCATATATGTATGTGCTACACCTGCTGCACATGCGGTAACTGCTACTAATTTCATTCTAAGCCTCCTGTTGCTTCGCTAATCAGTTGTAGTAATTCCTCTTCACTTTCAATCGCAAACAGCTTCTGTTTGAAGTCATCATAAATGAGCTTTCTTGCAAGTGTTGCAAGGATTCTCAGATGGATATCGCCTCCTGTTTCAGGAGCAGCAATCCCGAATACCAGTTTGATCGGCTGGTCTCCGCCTTCCCAGGGAATTTCTTCCTTGAGACGTATAAATGTCAGACCCGGTTCTTTTACAGCAGCACATCTTGCATGCGGCATTGCAATGCCGTCTCCAAGGTTTGTGGAAATCTCTGCTTCCCTGTCATAGACACCCTGAATATATGCAGCTTTATCATGCAGTTTTCCTGCTGTATTCATTAATTCTGCACTGTGCAGTATCACTTCATCTTTATTTTTCAGATCAGCATTGATACTGATCATTTCTTTTGTGATTAACATTGTCGGTACCTCTTACAAGTCGATATCTATTTCATCACCCTGCTGTGTAACTTTTAATTCTGCATCAGGATCAACAGCAGCTGTCAATTCACTGTTCTTTGTTTTCTTGAAGAAGACAACAAACATTGCTCCTACAACAACACCTATGAGCCAGCAGATGACTGTTCCTACAGGATTTGTGTTACCCGGAAGGTTTGGAATACCGCCCCAGTTGACAATGGAACCTGCGCCGATGATCGCAACACCGATACATGCGACAACGTTACCCAGAACACATCCTGCATAAATGATCTTATCGGAGAAGCCCAGTGGAATTGCACCTTCCGTAATACCGAAGAGGCCCATGAATCCTGCTGCAGTTGCAGCTTCTTTTTCTTCTTCATTAAATACAGATGGTTTCAGGTATCTTGCCAGGCAGCATACTAACGGAGAAATTGCAGCAGTTGAAACAACCAGCAGCTTCAATCTCTGTGCAGCCATAACCGGTAAGCCTGTTGCCGGATCAATTGTTGACATCATAGCCAGAGCGACTGAACCGAATGCTTTATTCATGAATAAACCGAAGTCAAGTGAACCGAAGAAGCCGATGATTGCACCTACAAGAACCATGCTTCCTACACCGAGTCCGTCCATAAAGCTGATCATATAGTTTGTGATTGCGGTGATTGCCGGTCCTAAAGTAACCTGCATCAGATATGCACCTGTTACAGAAGCAACTGTCGGGATAACGATGATTGCCCATAATGCCGAGAAATTCTTGTTGACCTTGACTTTCTTCATTAATAATGTAATGACACCGACATAGAAACCGGCAACGATACCGCCAAGGAATCCTGCTCCGCATTCCTGTGAAACCTGGCCGATGATAAGACCAGGAGCAATTGCTCCTTTATCCGCAATGGAATAACCAATGAAGGCAGCCATGACGGCCGGCATAAGATTCAAGCCCTTCTTACCTAACATGAAGAAGAAATAGCCAAGTGTATCAGGGGTTTCCCAAGGTGCTGTTCCTCCAATGGCAACACCAAGTCCACAACAGATACCGCCAACAACGATGACCGGAATCAGATATGATATACCGGCGAGTACATGTTTCTTTGCATTTTTGAACACATCGAACACTTCTGACATAATAGATTTTCTCCTTTCCAAATATTATCTAGATGTCTGCAGGTTTTCCCTGCTTGCATTTACATCATAGATTCTGCTCAAAGTCATATCAACGGACCGAACAGGGCTCGTAAAAATGTTCAAAGAAACCGCTTTCAGCTTTGAAAAATGTTTGAACTTTTTTCCAACACCTTCGCATGATATAGTGTTAATGAAATTCACATGCAATAATCTTTATGGAGACAAGAACATGACTTTACAAGAAGCGCTTAAAAAAGAAGAATTGTTTTCCGAATCCGAAAAAGCAATCACACACTATATCCTGGATCAGAAAGAGGCTGTACTGGCACAATCAGTACATGACATCGCTGAAGCAACGTATACTTCAACTTCATCCGTTGTCCGTGTCTGCCGTAAGATCGGCCTCAAAGGTTTTAAAGACTTTAAGATCAAGTATGCTGCTGAACTGGAAAGAAGAATGGGTAAGATGGATGATATAGATCTTGACTTTCCGTTTTCTAAACATGACACAGCGTTGGATATAGCCCAGAAGACAAATGTTCTGATGGTCGATTCGATCAATGCCACTTATGACATTATGACAAGACAGGCTAATGAACTGCAGAAAGCTGCCAGGACTATTGCCAGAGCCAATCGTACTTTAATCGCCGGTGTCGGTGATTCCTTCCTGAAAGGACAAGTATTTCAATACAACATGATTAAGATCAATAAGATTGTTGTAACTGATAATGTTCCGGGCGATAATACTTCCCTTGCCTCTGTCATGTCACCTTCAGACTGTGCCTTGTTAGTTTCTTATTCCGGCAATACGGAACAGACGTATTATGTTGCAAAGATATTAAAGAGAAGACGTGTCCCTCTTATCGCAATTACAAGCAATCCTGATTCCATGATCGGAAGGATTTCTGATATCGTTCTTGAACTGCCGAAAAAAGAACATCCCTGGGAAAAACAGGCAACATTTGCCTCCCAGGCAGCAACAGAATATGTTCTGAACACATTATATTCATTCATCTTTGTGATGAATTATGACCAGAACATTCTGTATCGCAAAAGAAACATCACCGAGTTTGGTGACGAGAAATTAGTTAAAGGAGAAAGGAATTAAAATGAACGCAAATATTAAAGAAATCGGACATCTCGCTTTTAAATTAAAGAACGCACCGGTCTTCGAAGACTGGTATGAGAATACCCTCGGCTTGAAAGTAGGCTTCACGATGAAAAAGAACGACCAGGATTACATTATTTATTATCAGTTACGCCGTGGTCAGTTTATTGAGATCTTCCCGGAATGGAATGATGGTTCCCGTTGGCCTGAATATGACGGAAACAACCGCGAAGAAGACTATTCCTACCAGTATGCAACAATCGGTGATGGCGAAGGAAAACTGATGGTCGATCCGGAAAACAACAAATGGTTTGTCAACGAAGGAGAAAAATATATTTCCAAAGTAACTTACCATGTCAATGATCTGAAGAAATCCGTAGATTTCTACAGAAATATCTTTGAACTCGACGTAAAAGAATGTGATGATAAGAAAGCCTATGTAACAATCAACGATTACCAGGTAATCGAACTGATTGAGCATCCATATCCGAAAAACAACTCCACCCATGCAAAAGGACAGTGCCATTATGCATTGATCGTCAATGACATCGCTTCTTTCGCAAAAGATATGGAAGCCAAAGGAATCCAGCTCTGGCATGGTGCAAAAACATACAAGAAGCCATATACAGAACCATATGTTCCTGTAAAGCATTCTGAAAACACATATAACTTCTATATGCAGGATCCTGATGATAATGAAATTGAAGTTATGTGCTATAGCGAAGAAAGCTTCCAGGTTAAATACGCTGTATATTGATAAGCTCCCACTTTCGATAGAATTCACAGAAAAACATCGTCTGTATTGACGATGTTTTTCTGTTTCCGGATCATTTGTACCTGAATGATATTGATCATATTCCTTTTTTTACATGTATAATAATTGGCAGGGAGTGAAGTAAAATGGAAATGTTTGAATGGGAATGGCTGATAAGGCTTTTAGCAGCAATCACTGCAGGTTTTCTGATTGGATTTGAAAGGCATAGTCATGCAAAGGATGCCGGAATTCGTACACATATGATGGTTGCATTGGGATC
>JAFYCG010000032.1 GCA_017539825.1 Solobacterium sp.
AACACCGCAGGCAGCACCTGCTTCAGCGATATTTGCAGCCAGACCGGATGGCAGGAAGATGGAGTCAAAACCCTGGGTAGCGAACATTTGAATCAGAAGAGGAATTGTTGCGTTATGTGTTCCTGTAAGAACCATGAGAGGGAACAGTGCAGCGTTGATACCGACTGCCAGCCAGCCCCACTGGTTGCAGAGTTCACAGAACTTATAGAAGAGATCACCGAGTACGGAGGATGCAGGTCCGATGATAATGAGCATGATCGGTGCAACGATGAGTAAATCAATCATCGGTCTCAGGAATACCTTAACAAGGTTCGGGCTGACCTTATCTGCAAATTTATCTACATATTTCAAAAGCCATACAGAGAAGATAATCGGTAATGCCTGTGCAGAATAGCTCATGATCTTCAGACCGATTCCGAAGAAACCTACACTTGTTCCGACTTCACCGAGAGTCTGCAGTGTCGGATGCATAAGAATTGCAGCTAATGCCATGGAGATCATGACATCAACATTCATCTTCTTCGCTGCATTATGCGCAACCAGGAATGGCAGGAAGTAGAATACGCCATCACCGATCACACCGTTGAGAATCTGATATGTCGGAGAGTCCATAGCCAGTAAACCTGCAGTATTCAGCAGAACTGCGAGAACTTTGACCATACCGGAGCCTGCGATCACCATAATAGCAGGAACGAAGCAGGCAATTAATGTATCCAGAGCTGCCTTAAGCATGCCTTTAATACCCTTTGGTGCTTCCGGTTCTTCAACCTTGGCTGTCTGTGCAGGTTCGCCGACAATCTTAACTGCTTCGTTGTATACGTCAGTCACTGCCGGTCCGAGAACAACCTGAAGCTGTCCGCTTGAATCCAATACAGAAATAACACCTTCGAGATTCTTGATTGCTTCCCTGTCAGCCTTATCATTGTTATTTAATACGAATCTGAGTCTTGTGACACAATGTGTCATGTTAGAAATGTTTTCAATACCGCCGACTTTTTCGATAATGTCTTTGGCTAACTGTTTATTTGACATGTTTTATGTCCTCCCTTTTTGCACTATTATTATGGCTTTTTCCGGGAGCAGACTCTTTTCAATAATTTGCTTTATGATATTATAATTTTTATTCTTATTTTTATTTTATAATAAACTCTTATAATTTAGGTTAATTTTTAACATTCAATTGTTAACTGATGATTTTTATTATATGCAAATGGACAAATTCATTCATATTCAGCGTACAGTTTATTTCCAACTGTCCATCAACACCTACATTGTATTTCTTTCCTGTCATGGGAATGACAGAGGATGCCCTGAGATAGTTTCTTTCACTGCTGCCGATAAAGGAATCATCCGGATACTCCATTCTGAGATAATCCGTAAATGCACTTCCTGCATTATCCGAAACACTACGGCATTTGAGTAGATATTCTCCTTCTTTCAACCCCTCTATAATAATATGAAAAGAAACAGAGTCCGTATCTTCAAACAGTTCCGGGGTATAGCTTTCTGCCCTCCCCATCGTTTCATTGGAATAATAACGCCATCCCGGCCGTTTACAGTTATGCAGAAGAATCTGAAGAAAACCCGGATTTTCAGCTTTCGTTGCAAGGCAGTACTCATTGACAAGAACAAGATATTTATCCTGCTGATCAAGAAGCTTTAAGGCATGGCAGGAAGGTTTCAAAATTCCCTGGGAAGTCATGATACCCGGAAGAAGATTAAATGTTTTGTCATAAGATGCTTCATCGAACATCAGATCCAAAGGCTTATCCAGCGGCAAAGAGGTTAAAGTTCCATAGCCTTCAAGCACATTACGGATGATCCTTGCCCCCATATACGGCGTTTCATTCAGGACATCAATATCATTCAGCCTGTCTTTCCACACCGTCAATAATACCGATGCATCTGTCCTGCCTTCTTCTTTAAGAACATTGTTTGCGGTTTTGTATTGTTCCAAAAGATAGCCGGAATCCGTCAGTCGGTTCAGGAAGACTTCATCACCTTTTTTACGGACGGCAAACGGTGCCGAAAAAATCGTAAATGTTGTGATGGAAGGGTTGTTTTTCACAAACCTTCTGAAGTTTTCTCCTGTTTCATCAACGAGAAGACAAGGACCGATGATTTCAGACTCCAAACGGCATTCACGCAGAACCGCCTTCATTTTCTGATAAAAAGATTTATATTTTCTGAGATTATCTTCCGTGAATTCGATGTTATACATCAGCTCAAAAACGGTATGTTTCTGAATTCATTCCCCGAAACGGCGGACAAATCGCAGACACTGTGACCGGAAGTACGACAAAAACATTTGCGTCTCTTGGAGATAATTCATATCAACAGTTATAATCACGTCCATTTTATTGATGACAAAGTATTCCATGACCGTATCAGATACATAGTAATGATGATGACCGTCTTCCATGAATGTATCAAGCAGGAGTCTGGCTTTTTTGAACTTCAGAGAGTTATGAAGAAAGCTAACCTGGTCTGTCATGTGATTTTTCATCATCATTTCAAAGCTTCCGACATTCAGGATTTCATTCCAGAATCGTTTATACTCCGGTTCTTTCCCCTCCATATTGATTCTGATCTCTTTGACAGAAGAATTTGTTTCATCGTTTTCTTCCTGAATAAAAGAAAGGATGTCTTCACTGTCACCTTTTTGTTCCTGTTTCCTATGGTGAATACGATATTCCGTCGGCGTCATTCCGTAAAACTGGCGAAATTCCCTGTTGAAAGAAGCCACATTCGGAAAACCGTTATTAATAGCGATTTTAAGAACTGTCCCTTCCCCGCTCACCAGATCATCCATTGCATACTGCAATCTGACGTTATTCAGATATTTCAGGAAAGATGTTCCGAATGCCGTCTTGAAATACTTGGAAAAGTATTGCGGCGTTAACGCAAACTCTTCGGAAATATCTTCAAGGGTCAGGTCATCTGTATAGTTCGCTTCTATATATGCGGCAATATCACTCTTTCTGGTATCTTCCGTATGGTCAAAAGCATTGGAAGAAAAATTCAAAAACAGCTGATAAACAAGCTGCAGAGACAGGCTCTCCTTCATTATCAGATTATCAGACGGCTCATAATGGGACCGCAACCATTTGTTGACGGTTTTGGCAAGCTCCTTTGTATTTTCATTGCTGATATTGTGTGTATTACAGACAATCAGTTTTCTTTGATAGCCCATCAGCTGCATAACCCTTGAATAACTGATACAGAAATCTGCACATATCCCATGTAAGGAACTGACCGTATGCAGTTCCCCCGGATTTACCGCATACATCTCTCCGCTATCCAAATCAAAAATAGCCTCCTCTGTTTCCACCTTTATTTTTCCGTTCAGAACATAATAAAGATGGAAATCCCTGTAAGAGACTGCCTTTTTAACTTCATTTTTAATCATTCCAAGACTGACGAGTTTCATGATAGTACTGTTACATTTTATCACAGAAAGCCTTTTTTACCGGTCAATATAATATTTAAATAAACTTAAAATTTATCCATATTGGGTGTAGTATAATAAGCACGAGGTGAAAGCTATGAAATATTGTACATATTGTGGCGCTGAATTACCGGATGATGCAAGGTTTTGTCAAAAATGCGGACATCCTGTACAAACAGAAAGAAATCTCAATACATTTCGGGAAGATTCTTTTTCTGACTTTGAACCTTCTGTCGGATATGTAGAAGGAAAAAGTATTGTAAAATGTATCGTTCTGACACTGATCACTTGCGGTATTTACGAGTTATTCTGGATGGCAAAATTAAATGATGATATTAACTTCCTGATCGGAGATGACAATGCTCCCGGTGGCGGTACGGTTGTATTCTTAACAATCATCACATGCGGAATCTATGGCCTGTTCTGGCTCTATAAGATGGGACAGTATTGTGACAGATTGGCAGATTATTCTGAAAGCCGTGCCATCCTCTATGTTGTATTGGGTGTTGTCGCTTTAAGTGTTGTCAGCTGTGCTCTCATGCAGGATACAGTTAACCGCACTGTCGGTTATGAGGGATAAACAAAACAATTCAGTAAAACAGGAATACGGGTTATCAGCCCGTATTTTTATATGAGACAATGTCATACTTTCAGTTTCTTATTGAGTGTATATACGATATGATAGTAACTGGAAATATTTCAAAGGAGTACGACATGAAGCAATTAACGATCTTACATACCAATGACATGCATGGAGACTTCCTTTCGGAGGACAGAAACGGTATCCAGACAGGCGGTTTAAAGAGATTGTCCGGTTATGTACAAAAAACAAGAAAAGAAAACCCGAATACAATCTATGCCATGGCAGGTGATATGTTCAGAGGATCCATTATAGACAGTGAATATCTCGGTTTATCTACGATTGACATGGTAAATATCATGAATCCGGATATTTCCTGTATCGGAAATCATGAGGTGGATTACGGTATTGCCCATCTGTTATTCCTGGAAAAATGCGCAACTTTTCCAATTATCAATGCCAATCTGTTTATCACAATGAACAATGCAAGATTATTTTCCCCTTGCAAAACAATTCATGTGGATGGCATGAATATCATGTTTATCGGCATTCTTACCGATGAAGTCATCTCTTCCACAAAAACAGAAAAGGTGATCGGTTCATTCATCGATATTGAAGAAGCCGCAAAAGAGATCGGTATCATCTGTGACAACTATAAAACCGTGGATATTGATGTTACGATTCTTTTAACCCATGTGGGCATAGAGGAAGACCGCAAACTGGCAAAACTTCTTGATCCGGACTGGGGTATCGATCTGATTATCGGCGGACACTCCCACACGTTTATGAATGAACCGGAAATTGTAAACAATATTCCGATTGTTCAGGCAGGATTCGGAACGGATCAGATCGGACGCTTTGATCTTGTGGTCGATGATGAAAACAACCGTATTGCCGAATATCAATGGCAATGTGTTCCCATTAACGAATATACTGCACCGGAAGATCCGAACATTCAGGAATTGATCAATCATTACAAAGATGTGACAGATTCCAAATACGGCCGTATTATTACCAACTTAAATCGTAAATTAACGCATCCAAGCAGAACACAGGAAACCGAACTAGGCAATCTGTATGCAGATATCATGCAGGAT
>JAFYCG010000033.1 GCA_017539825.1 Solobacterium sp.
AAGCTTCTTCCTCTGCTATCCTTTTGAGATATTTTTCTTCATCAAACCCTTCTTTTAGAAGCGATAATATTTCTATCTTTCTTGGATCTGTTTCAATAGCAGATTGTTCTTCGGTGTCATTCATTTCCAAAGCTTTAGCTTCAATGAATCCTTCTGTCAGCAATTCCGCCATTTCTGCCTTTTGAATGTCCAATGAATATGGTATTTCCTCTTCAATGTTTTCTACTGTAGCAGTTTCTGTTATATTTGCACCTTCCATCAGAAGCGAATGTGTATCCTCCTTGAAGATATCCGTTTGTGTCATTGGTCGTTCTTCAGGTTCTTCTGTTGTTTCCTGTAATTCAGTTCCTTCATGCAAAAGATCCGGCATTTCATTCTTATCCACATCTGACTCTGAAGCGGTTTCTTCTACAGGTTGTTCTTCTTCACCATTTATTTCAGCATTCTGTTCATCAGTGTCTTTGTTTTCATCCTCTGTCACTTCAGTAATCTCTGTATCTACAGTTTTAGCATCAAATTCATGAACTGTCTTTTCCTGTGATTCTTCTGTTTCTGCTACATTCAGGAAGATGATGTATGGTGTACCTTCTCCCCACCTGTTTTTGAGGTCATTCCAGGACCACCATTTTTCTACTCTTTCACGGTATTCGCCATCCTGTCGAAGATTTCCTTCAACAATATCAGCTCCGTTTTCATCACAGGAGATCAGCCAGGCAACATGGTGATTCCATTCAACAATACAGTTTTCATAGTGGCTGCCTGTTTCCCATTCTGTATAACTGTATCCTGCCTGTTCTGCAGAAGAATGCCATGTTCCGCCATTACCCCAGGAAGGAAGCCTGATTCCTAATCTGTTATAGCATTCTTCCCATGCCTGCCAGGTACAATTGCCGGGATGGTATATTTCATGTCCTTCTTCATCATATTCCGTATAGGAATGCGGATAAGGATTTCCTTCTGATGCAAAGACAGTATATGCATTTTTATTTGCAAAAAAAGCCATACAGAAAAGATTCATCAACAGATAATATTTAAAGAATGTCTTGATTGTGTTTTTCATATGCAGCCCTTTCCACAATGAGTCTAGCATAGCAAAAATACACAATCAATAAACGGAGATCAATTACCCTTTTTATATATTTCTTTTGATTATATCTTTGATAAACATCATCTGTATTCACAATCATCCAGATGATCATTCACAATGCCGATTGACTGCATGAAGGAATATGTAATCACAGGCCCTACAAAACCGATACCTCGTTTCTTCATATCTGCAGCCATCTTTCTTGAAATATCCGATACTGTCGGAATATCTGCAAGTGTCTTCCAATGACCGTCTATTTGTTTTCCGTCAGTAAAACTCCATAGATACTTGTCAAAGGATCCGAATTCCTGTTGGATTTTCTTTACTGCAACAGCATTCTTTCTGACACTGAAGATTTTGTTTCTGTTTCGGATGATGCCTTGGTTTGACAATTGTTTTTCCAGTTCCTGATCTGTCATGAAGGCACATGCATCAATTTTGAAATCATGAAAGGCTTCACAATAAGCTTCACGCTTATGCATGATCAGCTGCCAGGACAAGCCTACGCTTGCTCCTTCCAGACAGAGCATCATGAATTCAAAGTTATCATCATGGTTGATCTTGCACCATTCATGATCATGGTATTTTTCAAGAATCGGATCACCTTCCGCCCATTTTCTGCATTCACTCATTTTTTCTCCTTCAGGATTTTCTATTCCAACAGGAAGTCTATCAGCCTGCGAATTTTGATTCCTTCAATGTTTCCCGTAGAATTTGTATTTCTTGCTATGATTACCTTCTCATAGTTATCTCTGATATCCATTAATGGGGCTAATTCTCTTTCCCTGGTTGATTCAGCTATCATCTCATCCGTGACCTGGTAATAGATTTTTTTCTCATCCTTTGTAGCAATAAAATCTACTTCCTTATTGCCTACCTTGCCAACAGCGACATCATATCCTCTGCGTAATAATTCAAAGAAGACTATATTTTCAATGACATGGCCAGTATCCATATTCCGATAGCCAAGCAGGTAATGACGGAGTCCGGTATCAACAATATAGTATTTGCCTAGTGTTTTTAACTCATCTTTCCCTTTAACATCATAACGTTTGATGTCATAGAAAAGGTAAGATTCTTTCAGAGCTCTGACATAGGCAGCTATTGTCTGTGTAGCTGGTTTCCCCTGTTTAACTCTGTTTTCCAACATTTTTTCACTTACAAGTATGTTGCTGATGGAATTCAAAGAGGTATTGTTTCCGACATTATCTGCCAGAAACAAAACCACTTTTCTAAGCAGTTCTACATCCGTGACCTGCCTTTGACCGCGTCTTTGCTCACGTTCAAGGATATCCCTCACAACGACAGTTGAATAGATTCCATCAAGCAATATATTGATTTTCTCCTGTTCAAGTCCAATATCCGCTATTCCGGGCATTCCTCCATAGTGCATATAAGCCTCAAACAGATCATTCATGTCTATCAGACGATCATCTTTGTCATAAGCCCTTTTCTTGTAATCCCCTATAGGTGTCTTATATTCCTCGGTTCTGTACCCATGAAAATCGAGAAACTCGCAAAAAGACAGCGGGTACATTTTGATCTCAACATATCTGCCTGAAAGATATGTTGAATACTCTGATGACAGCAAATAAGCATTGGAACCGGTGATGTAGATATCACAATCAAAATCCACCCGGAAAGAATTTACTGCATCCTCCCAATGTGTTAAACGTTGCAATTCATCAAAGAACAGATACATTCTTTTGTCTTCCAATACTCTGTCTTTAACATATTGATAGAATCTTTTTTCATCCATCCCTCTGTATTCCATCGATTCAAAGTTCATGGAAATAATCTGATCTTCTTCAACACCACTATTCAAAAGATACTGACGCATAAGCTTCAATAAGCTGGACTTGCCACACCTGCGTATACCGGTAATTACTTTGACAGGTTCTGTATCTTGAAAAGCAATTAATCGATTGAGATATATATCTCTGGGCTTAAGTACATAATCTTTGATTGCCATATCCTTCCTCCCTATACATAACAATTGTGCCTTAAACCCATCAAATATTCAAGTTTAAGTTATTGATAACCTAAACTTTTATTTTTTTTAAGTTTTTGTCATAAAGTTAATAAATAGTTTCCCTTCAGATTCAAAAAATAACAAATTCTGTTCATTCTGAACTTCCAAAACAATAGTCCCTCGCATTGAATAAGGACATGAAATCATGTGAAAAAAGCCGAGAAAATCGGCTTTTTGAGTGGGCAAACCGATATGGATATGGTATAATTATACAGGGACTATAGTCCCTATATGGAGGCGCTTATGTTCATGGATTTCACTGTCCCTGTTCCTGTTGAAAAAGGAAAGGTCTTTATCAAAAAAGTCCGAGGGTTCCGGTATGTTCATTACCAGTACGATTCTGTTTATGATCCGGTAAAGAAATACTCAAATCCAAAAAGAACAACGATTGGAAAGATTGACGAGAAGAATCCTTCAAGGATGTTTCCCAATCCCAATTACTATAAATTCTTCCCTGAAGAACAGCTTCCGGAGCTCTCTTCGTCAGGCAGAAGCAGCTGCCTGAAAGTAGGAAGCTATATCATCATAAAGAAGATCATCCATGAATACTTACTTCAGCCAATGATCCATGACATCATCGGGAAGAAATACGGACTGTTTCTCGATCTGATGGCATATGCCATCATATGCGAAAACAATGCCGGCCAGTATTATCCGGATTATGCATACAATCATCCTCTGTTCACAGAAGGTATGAAGATATACAGCGATGCGTCTGTCAGTGACTTTCTCCGTTCCATCACAGTCGGTGACAGTGTTTCCTTTCTGAATGCATGGAATGAGAAACAGGATCACAGGGAAAAGATCTATATCTCCTATGACAGTACGAACAAGAAGAGCCAGGCAGGAGATATCGACTGTATTGAAGTCGGCCATTCCAAAAGCGGGATACCGGATACAATCTTCAATTATTCAATAGCGTATGACAGGAATAACAGAGTACCGCTGTTCTATGAGCAGTATCCGGGAAGTATAACGGATATAACACAGCTGCAGCAGATGATAGAGAAAGCGAAGAGCTTTGGATACAGGAATGTGGGATTTATATTGGACAGAGGCTATTTCTGTAAAGAAAACATCCATTACATGGATGATAACGGATACAGCTTTATCATCATGATGAAAGGCATGAAATCACTGGTGAAGGAGATTGTAAAGGAAGTCAGCGGCACATTTGAAAAGACATGGAGTGACAGAATAAGGGAATATTCAGTAAATGGGATGACAGTAGAAAGAAAACTGTTCCCGTCGGATGAAAAGAACAGATATTTCCATATATATTACAGTGACTATAAAGCGGCTTCTGAGAAGGATGACCTGGCACAGATGCTGGATCAGATGGAAGACTGGATGAAAGATCATCAGGGAGAGGATGTTGAACTGAGCAAAACTTACAGTTATTACTATGATCTGGTGTATTGGCACGGAAAAAAAGGTGAACAGAAATTCATGTACGGAATCCCGAGGGAAGCGGTCATAGAAGAAAACTTAGGATTATGCGGATATTTTGTGATCATCACATCAGAAAAGATGACAGCCTCAGAAGCGCTTCTTCTGTACAAGAGCAGAGATGATTCAGAGAAGCTGTTCAGAGGAGATAAATCCTATCTTGGAAACAGAAGTAACAGGACATACAGCAGCGAATCATTCCGTTCTAAGATCTTCATAGAGTTTGCGGCACTGATTGTAAGAAACAAGATCTATACATCTCTGACTGAGAAGATGAAAGAAGACGGGAAGAAGAATTACATGACCGTACCGGCTGCGATCAGGGAACTGGAGAAGATCGAAATGATCAGGTACGGGAACGGAGTTTATAAACTTGATCATGCGTTAAGCAAGACACAGAAGCATATACTCAGTGCATTTGATATAGACGCCAATTACATGAAGAAAGAACTTGGTTCGTTAAGCATAGAACTGGAGGCAGTGGAGAAAAATGGCAAGAAGAGTGATAACGATTGATGAAAAGATTGAGAAGCAGACAGCAGAAGTAACCAAGGCCAAAAAGAAATATGATGAAGAGCTGGATAAGCTGAATACCCTCATCGAGAAAAAGAAAGAAATGGAGAGGAAAGAACTGTTGGAAGCCTTCAGTAAGAGCAGCAGGACATACAGCGAGATAATGAATTTCCTCAACACCAAATAGACCAAAACAGCCGCCGATCATTGCGAATCAGCGGCTTTGATATATTCTAGGGACTATTTTACTGGAAGTTAAGACATAAAGTTAATAAATAGTTTCCCTTCAGATTCAAAAAATAACAAATTCTGTTCATATCTCTTTTTCTTATGTTGTCAGCTTCTTTCGTACCTTCATCAGTACAACAGAAACCAAAAAATATCTTCAACCTCCTGGATACGAAAAAGACAGGTATTACCCCAGTCTCTTCAAATAGTTTCGATCTCCCGTATACTGTTCCTTTTTATAGTAGCTCATTATCCTATGTGAGTTTTTGCATCATGCCGGATTTTCAACAATGAATCTGCAAAAAGCTGATAAGTGATTTTATTCTTTGAATATTATAAACAACAAGCTAGAGATTGATATTTTCATCTATTCTCATTTCCATATATCTTTCTGCATTTTCCAGCATTCTGTCAAGACTGAAATAACCGGATTCTTTAGCTATTATTTTTCCATCCATGTAGATGATTACCGCAGGTGCAGAGAAGATGCCCATTTGAGAACATAGAGCAAGATTCTTTTCGATATCGATGTATCTTCCTGTTACATTTTCATGTTCCTTAATCCACTTCTCCAGTTTATAACGTATAGCATGACATGGATTGCATGAATCACTGCCAAACTGAAGAACAAGTACAGAGGATGTAGCGATCAGATCATTCAGTTCTTCTTTTAAGTCAATCATAATTTCATCCATTACTGTTTATCAAACAGTTTCTTATATTCACCATA
>JAFYCG010000292.1 GCA_017539825.1 Solobacterium sp.
TATTTAGCTTTAATAATAAACTAATATATGCACATATACTTAACTACATTGTGGCTTAAGCCAAACCATAACCATTCTTTTTCTCAGATTTGCCTACCCAAAAGAAAAGCGTCAACCCATTTTCTTGGGTTGACACCATTGGCTCCTTTTCGGAGCTCTTAGTCAATTAAGAAAGAATTGGTTTTAATGCTTCAGCAAGAGCATCTTTCTCTGCCTGTGCTTCTGCTAAGTCTTTACCTAATGTTGTGAAGTATGTCTTGATCTTCGGTTCTGTTCCGGAAGGTCTTACAACAACAGTTGCACCGTCTTCCAGACCGTAAATCAATACGTTGGACTTCGGCAGACCTGTTTCTTCAGGCTTGTTGTAGTCAGTAACCTTAGTAACTTTCTTTCCTGCAAATTCTGCCGGAGGATTAGCTCTGAGATCGCTCATGATGCCAGCCATCTTGTCCATTCCGGAGAGGCCCGGGAATTCGAAGCTGTCAACCTTGTTGAGGTAACGGCCGTATTCAGCATAGATTTCTTCCAGTCTCTGTTTGATGGAGGAACCGATGCTTCTGTAGTACGCAGCCATTTCACAGATCAGCATAGAACCGATGATAGCATCTTTATCACGTACATATGGTCCTGCAAGATAGCCATAGCTCTCTTCGAAACCGAAGATGAAACGGTCAACTTCGCCATCTGCTTCAAGCTTAGCAATCTGATCACCGATCCACTTGAAACCTGTCAATGTATGTCTGAGTTCAACACCATAATGTTCAGCTACTGCATCAGCAAGAGGTGTGGAAACGATGGACTTGACAGCTACAGGTCTTTCAGGCATTGTTCCCTTTTCAATTCTTCCTGCACAGATGTAGTCAAGAAGGAGAACGCCCATCTCATTACCGGATACGAGTTCATAAGATCCATCCGGACACTTCATAGCGATACCGACTCTGTCTGCATCAGGGTCAGTAGCTAACATGAGGTCAGCACCGACTTCTTTAGCCAGCTCTAAGCCTTTTGCCAAAGCTTCAAAGATTTCCGGGTTCGGATATGGACATGTAGTGAAGTAGCCATTCGGATATTCCTGTTCAGGAACGATTGTAATGTCTGTAATACCCATATGTTTCAGAACTGTTGTAACAGGAACTAAACCTGTTCCGTTCAATGGGGAATAAACAAGCTTCAATCCTGCTGTCTTGCAAAGACCCGGACGAACCTGTCTGGCTTCGATTGCTTCATACAATGCATTCTTGCATTCATCAGACACAAACTTAATGAGTCCTTTTTCTACGCCTTCAGCAAAGGACATGTATTTTGCACCTGTGAGAACGTCTGTCTTCTGAATGGAATCATAAACAACAGCTGCAGCATCATCTGTCATCTGGCATCCATCCGGTCCATATGCTTTAAAGCCGTTATATTTTGCAGGGTTATGGGAAGCAGTCAACATGATACCTGCATTACAATTATAGTAACGTGTGGCGAAACTGAGAGCTGGAACAGGCATTAATTCATCATAAATTACAACATTGATACCATTAGCAGCTAATACACCTGCTGCATCTCTGGCAAAATTCCATCCTTTTAATCTGGAGTCATAGCTGATAGCTACCAACTGGTTTCCACCCTGTGTTTTAACCCAGTCAGCAACACCCTGTGTAGCCTGTCTGACAACCCAGATATTCATTCTGTTTGTACCTGCACCGAGAGTTCCTCTCAAGCCGGCTGTACCAAACTGAAGAGATACAGCAAAACGCTCTTTGATTGCGTCATCATCGCCTGCAATACTCTGGAGTTCTGTGTTAAGATCAATGTCTAATAAGTCTGTTTCAGACCAACGCTTATATTCATCTAAATACATAATTCATCCTTTCTTTTAATGAAAAAAAGAGGAGATACGATAGATCTCCTTTTTTGTCTTCTCTACCTTAAGCGATTACTTTCTGTGTGCGAAGTACTTCTTCAATTGTCTTAATTGCTTCGTCTTCATCATCACCTTCGCAGCTGACTGTGATCTCAGACTGTGTTGGGATACCGAGAGACATAACGCCCATGATGGACTTCATATTAACGGAACGGCCTTTGTAAGCAACTTTAACATCACTCTTAAATTTGCTTGCTGCGTTAACTGCTACTGTAGCTGGACGTGCATGGAGTCCTACTGGGTCGATAACTGTAACTGAAATCTGCTTCATTATTTATTTTCCTCCTGTTTCATTTACTACTAGTATTTTATAACAAGCTTCAACGACATTCAATAATTTTTTGTAAACGCTATCATTACGGGTGTTTCTATCCCGACAAACAAAAAGAGAAAGAATCATCTATTCCTTCTCTTTTGTTATTACAATGCTGTTTCTTCTCTGGACAATAATTCATCCAGCGTGCTTCCGTATGATGGCAGGAATTCAAGGATAAAGTCCTGAATCTCGGGAATCTCTTCCACCATTTCCATGATGGAATTTCTTGTCGATACGGCAGCTGTTTTGAACTCCGTATTTCCTGCATGCTCTTCTTCGATGCATTTAATCAAAGCAGACAGTTTATCGGCAGCCTTGACGTATCTTCTTAACAGCTGATTATCACTGTCATCATCCTCTTTGATGATAGATGCATAATACGGTCGCAAATCTTCCGGAAGCTGGTTCAGCAGCTGATCTTCTGCTACTGCTTCTACCGTCTTGTATGCATCTTTGATTTCCTCACTGTAATATTTGACAGGTGTCGGTAAATCACCGGTAATAATTTCAGAAGCATCATGATAAATTGCCATCAGACACGCCTTTTCACTGTTCAGATGTTTTCCATAGCGTACATTTCCGATTGTACATAGTGCATGGGTGATCATCGCCACTTCCAGTGAATGTTCACTTAAGTTTTCTAAACGGGAGTTGCGCATCAATGCCCATCGGTTGATGTACTTCATGCGTGAGACTGTGGCAAAAAAATGATAATCCGTCATTCCTTCTCCTTTGGTTCTGTCTTTGCATTCCAGTTATTTCTGCAATACAGCAGCATCATCTCTTTCAGCTTGGCAGACTGTTTCTCCGTAAAAGCACCCTTCTTGCAACGCCATGTCCATGGCTGGCTGTGTCCGCTGGCATCATTCATCCTTGCTTCAGAACCAAGTTCGAGAATATCCTGCATCTGCACAATGGCAAGATCGGAATTGCTTGCATAAGCCCCTCTCAACATGCCCCAGACAAAACCTTCCTTTGCATGTAAACCAAAGTATTTGGTCACTCTTTCAATTCTGGCTTTCTGATTCGGATCATTCTTCCAGCCCATCAAAGTATCATTATCATGGGTACCGGTATAAACAACGGTATTCTTTTCGTATTGGAACGGCATATATATGGATCCCGGATCATTCGGATCAAATGCATATTCCATGATTCTCATGCCCGGATAGCCGCTGTCTTTGACCATCTGCAGGAATTCCGGTGTCAATTGTCCGAGGTCTTCTACGATAATCTGCAATTTGCCAAGTCTTTCTTCCATCTTCCTGAAAAGATCCAGTCCAGGTCCTTTTTCAAAGTGTCCGTTTGTGGCATCGGGATCATTGGCAGGAATGGCAAAGAAGGATTCATATCCTCTGAAATGATCAATACGGATCGCATCAAACAATCTCGTCTGAAATCTCATTCTTTCAATCCACCAGTTATAACCTTCATTGCGCATGCGATTCCAGTTGAATAACGGATTGCCCCACTTCTGTCCTTTCGGATTTCCTCCGTCCGGTGCAAAACCGGAGACAAAAGTCATCTCATAGTTATCGTTCATGTCAAACTGTTCCGGATGAGACCAGACATCAATGGAATCGGAAGCGACATAGAAAGGCAGATCGCCCATGATCTGGATTCCTTTATCATTTGCATATTTTCTCAATGCCATAAACTGTTTGTAGAATAAATACTGGATTCTTTCATAGAAGATGACATCTTCCTTCAGTCTTTCCGCTTCCATTCTTACCGCATCGCTGTTATGAATGCGCAATTCCTTAGGCCATGTCAGCCATGCCTTGCCTTTTTGTTCCTTCTTGATTGCCATAAATACGGCATAATCTCTGACCCAGTCCTTTTCCTTTTGAATGAAGTCGAGATAATCCTGCGGATGTTTTGAAGAAAGCCTGTCTGTTGCCTTTTTCAGGATTTTGAATCTTTCTTCATACAGAATACCGAAATCAACAACCGTATCTTTTTTATACCATTTGACACTGTTTACTTCCTCTTTTGTCAGCAGACCTTCTTCAACCAGCTCATCCAGATCAATCAGATACGGATTACCCGCATAGGAAGATAAAGACTGGTATGGCGAATTGCCGAAACCGGTAGGTCCGATCGGTAAAATCTGCCAGAACAATTGTCCTGATTCGGCAAGAAAGTCAACAAATTTTCTGGCTTCCTTTCCCATAGTACCAATCCCGTATGGTGATGGCAATGAAGTAATATGCATTAATATTCCTGCGCTTCTGATCATTTTTCCCCCTTATACTTATTTGTGATATGGTTCATTGTGCAAGATCCGGAAACAGCGGTAAATCTGTTCCAGAACAATGATTCTGCATAATTGATGCGGAAATGTGCAATCTGACAATTTCCATCTCTGATCTGCACGCTGAATCAGCTCCGGGCTGACACCGAGAGATCCCCCGATCACAAAAGTGATCTTGTTGCGGGAACGGTTATACAGATTTTGCAGATTTTCCGCCATCTTTTCCGATGTGAATGTTGATCCTTTCAGATCCAGTAATATGACATGCTCATCCTCTTTGATCAGTCTGAGTATTCTTTCCCCTTCTTTCTTTTTGACAATTTCATTTTCTGCTGCAGAATTGGATTCGGGTGCTTTTTCATCCTGCACTTCCGCCAGCTCAATCCTGTCATAGGGACGAATCCGTTTTTCATACTCCTGTATGCCGTCTTTCATCCATTTTTCTTTGACTTTGCCACAGGCAATGATCCGTATCATAACAATACCACATCAACCTGAATTTCCTGACCGTCACGGATTACTGTCAGTACAACAGGATCCCCTGTCATATGCTCATACAGTTTCCTTCTCAGATCATTTTTATCGGTTATTCTGCTTCCATCCATTGCGGTTAATAAATCCCCGTAAGACAGGATGCCTTCACAGGCAGATCCTTCCGGTATATTGGTCACAAATACACCGTTGGTACGATCCAGGGAAATGCCGTTAGCACTTTTTTCGTAAGTTCTCATTTCAGATATATTTCTGACCGTAATTCCGAGAACTCCTCTGATAACTTCTCCCTGTTCTTTTAATTCAGCATAGATATACTTTAATTCATTTGTGCTGAGTGCATATCCCATTCTTTCCTGTGGATTGGTTCTTGTGAGACAGATTCCCACCATTTCCCCGCCGACATTCATTAACGGTCCGCCATAGTTTTCATTGGTTATGATCGCATCGGTTTCGATCACGTTTGCCATCCATCCGCGGCTGTTGGATATTTTCTTTTCCCCTGTCGAAGAAACAACACCGTAACTGACCATGCTGCTGGATGTTTCCTTTCTGCGGCATCCCATCGCTATGACATTTTCTCCCTGATCCAGAAGATCACTGTCACTGATGGTGAAGGCAGTTGCCTCAAAACCGGGTTGTGTCTTAATCAGACCAAGTCCTGTATCTTCATCCAGTCCTATCACCTCACCAAGAACATTTACACCATTGTCATACGTAACCATGGCACTTTCGCAGGATGATAAAACATCATACGTTGTAAAGATATAAACATCATCTGCTTCCACTGTATAAATAATGCCGCTTGCCGTCTTTCCCACTTCATTGGCATCGGTATGCACAGTGACGATTTTGCTTTGGGCATTTTTAACAGTTTCACTGATACCGGAAGTAAAATCCGTGACTTTTGTCTCTACAATGACTGTTTCACTCGTATCCTGAGCCGGTTCTGTTGTTTCAGGTGTATTAAATACCTTTTGCGTCAGCCATATATTCCATGCCAATACAACAGCTAACAGTGCCAAGATCCCTTTCTTCATCATCAAATCCTTTCCGTATCATTTCATACTGTCCTGCCGCACAAAGAACAAGATCCTTATCCAGCATTCCCTCATGATTTTTGAGAATATAACTACGATTAACCTCTAATGCTTTTTCCCTGGTATTTCCCTGTTTGCTGATATGGGCAAGGATAACCATCTTTGTCTTTTCAGTTATGATGTCATTTAGAATAACCGCACAGTCTTCGTTTGACAAATGCCCCTGATCCGAAATAATTCTGGATTTGACATATTGCGGACGGGAAGTACGCATAAGCATTGCCGTATCATGATTGCTTTCCATGACGATATAATCCGCCCCTTTCATTAAGGACAGATATCTCTGGTTCACATATCCCGTATCGGTGATGTATACAAATTTCTCAAAACCGTTTTCCAGAATATATCCCGTTGTATTGAATGCATCATGAGACAGGGCTACGGGTGTAATTTTGACCGATCCGATCACAAAGGGACGGTTCGGCCTTACCGCAAATACCTCTGCATCAGGCAGTTCAATCGGAGAATAAATATCCTGGTTCAGAAAATGACGCAGTTGTGAAACATGATCGGTATGATCATGTGTTATTAACAATGCATCAATTTCCGAAAACTTCAGATGTAATTTGTCAAAGGAAGCAAGCAGATGTTTTTTTGTACTGCCGCAATCAATCATGAGAACTGTTTCACCATCCCTGAGGACAAAGCAGTTTCCCTGTGATCCGCTGGCCAGTAATGCAAATTCCATCATTACCTCCCTGAACAATTCAGAACAGTACAGGCATCTCTTCGGGATCCCTGCCATTCCAGGAAGAAATGGACATGCGGTCCTGTTGCAAGACCCGTCATTCCGATATCTCCGATCTCATCTCCCTTGTCAACAACCGTTCCGACAGGCAGAGGACACGGAGAACGCATATGTCCATAGTAGGAAACCCAGCCGTTGTTATGGTTGATTTTGACCCAGTTTCCGCCCCAGCGGTCATAAGATACCTGCATGATGACACCACGGTCTGCTGCCAGAACCTTGCCCCAGCGGTCATAACGATTCTGTATGTCTGTGCCCCTGTGTCCGTAATAACAGCCCCAGCCGCAGGAAATCATTGCATTATCTACAGGAAAGCGGAATTCACCCGTTCCTACGTCCGGAAGTTCCATAATACCGACTGCCACGACTTCACTTTGCGGCTGTTTGGTTTCCACACTGGAAACTTCAACACCACTGACAAGAACACCATTGACCCATTTTTCCGAAAACAATGTATTCTTCGATCCGTTTACACCTGCCTGAACAGTTTCCACTTCACCCTTCAGAATCGTGTCATCTTCATAATAGGTTGTTTCGTAGTAAATATCCTGCTGTCTCAGTGTTTCCTTATACACAATAATCTCAATCGGAGATGTGAAATATGTGATACACAATTCCATTCCTTCGCTTAACACCTGATCAATACTGGAAATTTTATCACGGTTGATATTCATGACCTGCGTTGCCGAAAGACCATAGTTTTTAGAACCTACACCGGCTACGGTATCATACTGCTTTACCGTATAGTATTCTCTTTCTTTATTGTCACCGTATTTCAGATATTCCAGAATTTCTTCCTTGGTTGTTTTGATTTCCTCAGGCCTTGCATAATCTTCTGTAGTCGTGATTGTCTGGGAAATGGTAATACCGACATCTCTGGACCCATACGTTGTTAACTCAGGCGTTGTCTGACCGCTGGTTAATGTCGTAATGGTTTCCGGAGAAATAAACAGGGAAAGATATTCGTTCATCGCTTCTTCATATATCTCTTCGGAAGAAACATAAATACGGGAATAGACTTTATCATCCTGTGAAAAAGATACAGCCGTAGCCCCTAAACAATACATATCATTTTCATCAAGATATGCCAGAATTTCATCATCCGCATTATTGTACTCAAAATATGTCTGTTCATCCGTAATGTATAAATCCTTGGACAGATATACTTTTGTATTCGGATATTTTTCCTCATATTTTTCATGATACACCTGATCGAGATGCTGATTCAGCTTTTCCTTATCGCTGATAATGCCGATCAGATTGCCATCTTCATATACGCAGTGAATCGTTGCAGGTTCACTGTTAATGCGGCTGACATATTGATGAAACAAACCCGTTTCCGCTTTTTCCTCCAGGGCATATCCCGAAGAAATCCGCATTGAAGGCAGATACATAACAATCGCAACAGATGCCGCAAGACTTGCAAGAATCACCAGAAATTTTTTCATCCTACAACCTCCTTATTGCGCATTGACAATATTATAGAGAGCGTTTGTCGCTCCTTCGAAGGCAAGGAAAACTTTCCTTGTCGCACCGTTTCTGTGCTTGGCAATGTTGATCTCCAGCCTTTCATTGCCCGCCTGTTCCGCTTCTTCTTTTACTTTTTCATCATAATATGCTTCTCTGAAAAGCATCATGACAATATCCGCATCCTGCTCAATAGCACCGGATTCTCTCAGGTCACTCAGCATCGGATGCTTGTTTTCCCTCTGCTCAACCGAACGGCTCAGCTGTGACAAAGCGATAACCGGTACACTCAGTTCTCTGGCAAGAGCCTTGAGATTACGGGAAATCTCAGATACTTCCTGCTGACGGTTTTCTCCGGCTCTTCCGCTTCCGGTAATCAGCTGTATATAGTCAATCAGAATCAGACTTAAGCCATGTTCAGACTGAAGCCTGCGGCATTTGGAGAAGATTTCCGATGTCTTAACACCCGGTGTATCATCGATGAAAATATTGGACATCTTCAGTTCTGCAGCAGCTTCATTGACACGGTTCCAGTCATCATTGCTCAATCTTCCTGTCTTCAGCTGATCGCCCGGAATTCTGCTCTTTGCGGATAAAAGACGCATAGCCAGCTGTTCTGCAGCCATTTCCAAAGAGAAGATCGCAACAGCCTGCTCAGGCTGATATGCCGCAACATTCATTGCCAGGTTCAATGCTACCGCTGTCTTTCCCATGGAAGGTCTTGCGGCAATAATAATAAGATCCCCTTTCTGCAATCCATGCAGGGTATGATCCAGATCAAAGAAACCAGTCTTATATCCGGTTATATCAGACTTATTGTCAGACATCTTCTGAATCATATCCAGAACATTCGTCATCAGTTCCGGAGATGTTTTGAATTCTCCTGCTCTTCTGTTACGGGAAACGTTCAGTATTTCTTTTTCCGCTCTGTCCAGATACTCATTGACATCCGTCTGTCCCGCAAAACCTTCTTCTGCCACACCTTCTGCAGCTTCAATCATGTTTCGCATCAATGCCTTCTCATGAATCATTGTGACGTAGTTCTTTGTATTGGCACTGGTAACAGCCGCATCACTGAGATCCGTCAAATAGGAAATGCCTCCTGCTTTTTCCAGGAGGTTCATGTCCTTTAATCTTGTCGCTACCGTTGTCAGATCGATCGGGCTTCCTGTTTTATACAAACTCTCACAAGCCTGAAAGACCCTCTTGTTTGTTTCAATGAAAAAGTCATCCTCACTGACCCCTTCTTCCATTGCGATACGGGCAGCATTGGGATAAACCATCATCGTACCAAGCAATGAGGCTTCTGCTTCCGGTGCGGATGGAAGCACTTTAGGCATAATCAGCCTTCACTTCCTGTCAGTTTGACATTGATGGTACCGATGACATTCTTATGCAGTTCCACACGTACTTTTGTGGTGCCGAGTGTCTGAATCGGAGCTGTATCAAGAATCTTCTTTTTATCAATCTGGAAACCCTGACGGTTTAATCTTTCAGCAATCTGCTTTGTGGAAACGGAACCGAATACCTTTCCCTCAACACCGGATTTCACATGGAATTCCACAGACATTGTTTCCAGCTTCTTTGCCAGTTCTCTTGCCTCTTCTTCCCTTTGTGCTTCCAATGCAGCTTCTTCTTCCTTCTGTTTGGATAAAATTTCTTTGGATTTCTTTGTTTCAGGAATTGCCAGTCCTCTGGCAATCAGAAAGTTCTGTCCATATCCGTCTGCAACACTGACTGTATCACCTTTTTTTCCTACTTTTTTTACATCTTCTTTAAGAATGACTCTCATTTTTTCTCCTCCTTAAAATAATCATCGATTGTTTCAATCAGTTCCTTGCGAACCGCTTCAACATTTGTATTTTTTCTCTGCATTGCAGCAGCTGTCATATGACCGCCGCCTTTCATCTCTTCCATAATAAGCTGCACATTGATCGTACCGTTGGAACGGGCGGAAATTCCCGTTTCCACATCAGATGTATTGGCAATGACAAATGCTGCCTGTACATTCTGTATGCCCAGGAGAATATCCGCTACCTGCGACATCAGTGATCTTGTCAGCTGCTTGTCTTTTACGGAAGCAATGATGACACCGTTCTTGTATCTCTCACTTTCGGAAATGACCTTGCTCTTGAGGGAATATTCATCAAAAGTATCCTTCAGATAATCATTGGCAGTTAACGGGTCAGCACCCATCTGTCGCAACTGGCTTGCTGCATCATATGTTCTTGCACCTGTTCTGACACGATATTTCTGTGTATCGACAATGATACCTGCTAACATGATTGTTGCCGCCAATGGGCTGATATCAATTCTCTGGGAAACATACGGAATCATTTCCGTTAACAGTTCACAGGTACTGCTTGCACCGGCTTCAATATACACCAGGACCGGTTTGACACCCATTTCCGTACTTCTTCTGTGATGGTCAATAACGACAACTTTCTTCGCTCTTTCCAGAACCCCTGCACCATTGGATTGTTTAACGTTGTGATGGTCTGTCATAATCACAAGAGAATTTTCCTGAAGCTGATTGATCGCTTCACTTTCCGTGACAAAATTGACTTCTTCCTTCAGCTCTTTCATGTTTGCCTTCATCGCCGCATCCAGTTTTTCTTCTATGCCGCCGGTCTTAGCGATAATACAGACATTCTTATGCAATGCGCTCACCATGCGGGAAAGACAGATCGCTGAACCGATGCAGTCAAAATCCGCTGTTTTATGACCGCAGATAATCACATTGGAAGATTTCTGGATCAGATCACGCAATGCATGAGACATGACACGCACCCTGACTCTGCTTCTTTTTTCCGTTGCTTCGGAAGAACCGCCGAAGTATTTAACCTCTTCACCTTCCGCCTGTACAGCCACCTGGTCTCCGCCTCTTGTCTGGGCAAGATCCATCAGTTTGGAAACCATCTCATCCATCTCTTCAAAATCTGCAGCACCTCTGGCAAATGCCATGGAAAGAGTGATGGAAACATCCAGTTTCTGTGCGGATTTTCTGACCTTATTCAGGATGGAAAAATGATCATCCATCAATTTGGAAAAGATCTTTTCATTTAATACAAGCAGATAGCGGTTGTTGTTGAGACGTTTATACAGTATGCCGTATTCATTACAGTAATCGATCAGCGGTGTACGGATGGCAGCGTTGATATTTGCCGCATCTGCCTCATCAACATAGTTAATACTTTCATCGTAGTTATCATAGCTTGCCATGCCTACAACGACATGTTCGTCGGTGTACTTTTCTTTATAGGTTGTGGTTTCGGTAATATCTCTGAAGATAATCAAAGGGGCATCTTCCTTACGCTTGATCTGGTATATTCTGTCTTCCACTTTGCAGACAGAAGTATCCGCTTTTCCTGAGATCAGATCATCCGCTTCAGGAATCCATGTTAATACCTTCATTCCCAGTTTATCAATGCCTCTTTCTGCAAAAAGATCACTCATCCAGGTAATAATGTAGTTATCATCATAAATGATCATGCCTACTTCACCGGTCAGATAGGCTTCTCTTGCCGCACTGCCCAAAGCGTTTTTTACACCCTTGGACTGTTCATCGGAAAAAACATTAAATCTTTCAAACGCAAAGAAAAGCATCACAGCTTCAATCACCAGAATGACTAATGCGAAAAAGATATTTGCATGAAAGAATGATTGTAAAAGAAACAGGCCTGCAGCCTGAGCTGCAACCAGTCCAATCATCCATTGTCTAAGATTCTTTAGTTTCAGACGCATGCTTTAAACCTCCTTCCAGCCATTTCTTATGATAATCCGTTGTAATATACAGGAATCCGATCATTGCGGTAAATATCGCTGCAAACAGCATGCAGACAAAGGCAATCAACCCCGACCACTTTCGTAAGGACGGGACATACGAAGGCAGGATCAATGCGATCGCTATAGCCCCAAACAGGGCAAGATAGAGATAGCCGCACATGCCCAGTCCCTGACAGAATCCCTGGATCAGTTCGTTTTCAAAGGAATATTGCAGAGAAACGACATATCCGATAAATCCGATGACAGCCAGATACCCTGACCATTTCGGTGGAAAATATGCATAGATGGGAGTGGATTCCGGCAAAGGAACACGCATTCTCTTTAACATCATTCTCGATACCATATGGGTAATAAACCCTTCCAGAACACCGGTTAGTGCTGCAGATAAGACGATCATGTTCTTCAGAAAACTGTCCATATTGATCATGCTGAGTGCCTGGGTGGAATTCGGAGCAAGCACTTCCAGCATGCTCTTGTATTCATCCACTTCCATATTCAGGTCGATACCGAAGAAAGCCGCAAACACAACCATGGCAAATAATTCCACCAATGCCCCAAGTACAATTGTACGGATCAGAATTCTGCGATTATCCGTATGGCTGTAGATACCGCTGCCGTAAACCAGGCCGATAAAGGATTCACAACCGATAAAGAACATGGTTTGCGGTGTTGCAAGCATAAACAACAAAATGAATATAGACGCCAATACTACCCAGCTGTTTTTCATGCCGTATTTTGCACTGTAAAAAACCATGGGAAGCGGAAATAAAAACAAAAAAGTCCCACTGAGCATTCCGGCAAGTTGTCTGTCAATTAATAAAAGGGCACCGATGATAGCAATCATCATTGCTCCATCTGTTAATTTTCGTATATTACGGTTCATTTAAAACACCTCCTGTCATGAGGTCGCAACCATTATATCATAGAAAAAAGAATCCCGCATTGCAATGCAGGATTCCATGATGCAATCTGGTTCATCTGAATTCTTTGTGTCTTTCGTCAGGAAATAGTTTTCAGAGGGATAGATTATGTATTTTTCTTATTCTTGCTGGACCACTTTTCTTCAGATTGATCAGATTTAGAAATGATTATTGCAGGCTTCTCACCTGCCTGTGTAAATTCCGGGGCTTCTCATAATGACCTCCGTTTTTCTCCAACAGGAGCTTCTATTGATACTATTATGATAGCTGAAATTATGTTCATTACAAGGCTATCATCCGTCTGTTTTTATTGCTATAATAATAAAGATGAATGAAAGCTCACTTGCCCGGACCCGGCAGGTTTTTTTATGAATGCGTATAATCTCAACTATACCTAAGAATTTGTTGACAGGCGAACGAGCGTTCGCTAAACTGAAATTCGGACAATATCAGTTTTTATTACTGTTGTTCATTGATGTCCCTGAAAGGAGTTTCATCATTATGGATAAAATCATGCTTGAAATCAGACATTTTTCAAAATCATACAAAGGGAATACAAAGGCTGTTGATGATGTATCCATCAATGTCATGAGCGGAGATATTTACGGTTTTATCGGCCATAACGGTGCAGGTAAATCAACAACGATCCGTGCAGTCGTCGGTGTACTGGATTTTACTGAAGGAGAGATCATGATTGACGGTCATTCCGTCAAAGATGATCCGATTGCCTGCAAGAGGGTTACCGCCTACATTCCCGATAATCCCGATCTGTACGAAAACCTGACAGGGATCCAGTATCTGAACTTTATTGCCGATGTTTTTCATATCGGTGATGAAGAGCGTCAGCAAAGCATCAAAAAATACGCAGACCTGTTTGAAATTACCGATGCACTTGGTGATCTGATCAGTTCTTATTCCCATGGTATGAAACAGAAGGTCGCACTCATTTCTGCCCTGATTCATAAGCCGAGATTACTGGTTCTGGATGAACCGTTTGTCGGACTTGATCCGAAAGCAACATTCACATTGAAGGAAGTCATGCATGAAATGTGCAATGAAGGTACTGCAATCTTCTTTTCCACACATGTACTGGATGTAGCTGAAAAACTCTGTAATAAAGTTTCCATCATCAAACATGGAAAGATCATCGTTACCGGAACCATGGAAGAACTCACGGAAAAACATTCTCTGGAAGAAGCATTTCTGGAGGCAGACAGCGATGAAAGATAATCTGACTCTTTTAAAAACACTGCTTTTATCCACAAGCAGTGTCAATATTTATAAACATTCCAAAGATCAGAAGAAAAGAAGCAGAATCATCGGGAATACCGTAGGTGTCACAATCCTGTACCTTCTTCTGATGGCTTATTGCATCCTTCTTTGTATCGGATATGGCATAATCGGCATGACACATATCATACCGGTAATATGTGCCTTGACCATCAGTGCATTATCCCTGGTATTCACCTTTTTCAAGTCAAACGGCTATCTGTTTAACTTCAAAGAGTATGACATGTTGATGTCACTGCCTTTTGAGGCAAAAACCGTAGCAGGATGTAAGTTTCTTTACATGTACATCCAAAGCCTGCCCTGGTATATGAGTATATCCATTGCCATGATGATCGGATACGGCATTTATGCCCATCCCTTTATTCTTGTGTATCCGGCATGGCTCATACTGTCATTATTTCTTCCGGTCATTCCTATGCTTGTTTCTTCTTTTCTTGGCTTTCTGATCGCAAAGATCAGTTCGGGCTTTCGAAAAACCAATATGATTCAGACCGCACTGTCATTTATAGCGGTTCTCTTCTCTTTTTCTCTGCGATTCATACTGGAGGATGTATTCCGGAATCAGAAAGTTCAGATTGTACTGGAAGAAATCTCGAAAATAACAGAAAAAGCAGGAAATATCTATATGCCTGCAGGCTGGTTTGCGGAAGCAGTCACATCCGGAAAACTATCCGGTGCCCTTCTTCTGACCGGCATCAGCATATTGCTTTTTACGATTGTGTTTCAAATCGTAGGGAATTCTTACAGAAATATCAATTCTGCCCTGAAATCCCATGCTGCATCAAAAAACTACAAGATGACAAGACAAAAACAGCATAGTGTCGTGCAGGCGATTGCATTCAAGGAATTCAAACGCATGACCGGTTCTACAACGTATCTTGTCAATGGTGCAATGGGTGAGCTGTTGGGAGTAATACTCGGTGTTGCAACCCTCCTGATCGGATTTGACAAGATTGTCTCAACCGTCACACAAGGTGCACCGGTTGATCCATCAATCCTTCAGCCTGCGATTCCCTTTATCGTCTACTTCCTCATCGGTATGATGGCTACTACTGCATGTTCTCCTTCCCTGGAAGGAAAGAATTACTGGATCGTACAAAGCCTTCCGATTGAAAAGAAAACTCTGTATCAGGGGAAAATGCTCTTCAACATGGAATTGACTGTACCGTTCATGGTCTTTACGACATTGTGCCTGTGTATTTCCGCCAAAGTAACTCTTTTACATACCCTTTTATACCTGCTTCTCGGACTGGCGCTTTGTGCATTTTCAACAGCCTGGGGTTGTGTATGCGGAATCCGCCATATACGCCTGGATTGGGAAAATGAAGTGGAAGTCATCAAACAGGGTTCGGCAGTAACCATTTATATGTTGCCGAATATGTTTGTGGTGATGGGATTAATTGTACTGGTGGTGGTCCTTGGAACACGCATAAACCATAGTCTTCTGACACTGATATTGATATTTATAGCAGCAGTATTAGCTGCGATCAGCTACAGGATCGTTATGATCCTTTCCAAACATTGATGGAGGAAATATGAACACTTATATTGCTTATTGCGGATTGAATTGCGAAACATGTGAAGCACGATTGGCAACCGTAAACAACGATGAAGCGCTTCGTCTGAAGGTTGCAGAGCTCTGGTCAAAGTTAAACGGTGTGGAGATTACACCGGATATGATCTATTGCACCGGCTGCCGGATTGAAGGCGTGAAA